>CAYYWN010000240.1:0-4059 GCA_964474485.1 uncultured Clostridium sp.
TGCACAAGCAATGCTTGCACAAGCTAACCAAGCTCCACAAGGAGTTCTTCAATTACTAAGATAAGATAGATAAGATAAAATCAAAAATAGTTAGAGCTCAGCTCTAACTATTTTTGATAATAAGGACTATTACAATTTTTTTCAAAACTCTCTTTAAAAGGAGGTGAAAGCATGATAATTTACCATAATATTACTGCTATGCAGTCCCATAGACAAATGAAAGGACATGTGTCAAATGTTGCAAAGATTTCAGAAAAGTTATCCTCAGGTTTAAGAATTAATAGATCAGCAGATGATGCTGCAGGGCTTTCAATATCTGAAAAGATGAGAGCGCAAATAAGGGGATTAGATCAATCATCAAGGAATGGTCAGGATGGAATATCTTTGATTCAAACTGCTGAAGGGGCTATGAATGAAATGCAAAGTATGATGCAAAGAATGAGAGAACTTTGTGTACAAAAGGCCACAGATACATTAACATCGGAAGATAGAGTATGCATAGATCAAGAAATTATTCAGCTTTTAGAGGCTAATGATCATATTTCAGAAACTACAACATTTAATACAAAGGTGCTTTTAGATGGATCGTTTTTTATGCAAAAGTTTCAAATTGGGGCTAATGCTGGGCAAAGTGTGGATTTAAGTATTGGTGATTTAACTAATATGGGATTAAATCTACCTTCATCAATGATGATGCCTCTAGCACCACCAATAGCGGATTCAGAAATAAACATTGATATAGTAAATAAAGCTTTAAAAAAGGTTTCTGAAGAAAGAAGCAAGCTTGGAGCAGCCCAAAATAGATTAGAATATTCTATAAACAATTTAAACAATAGTTCAGAAAACTTGCAGCAAGCTGAGTCTAGAATAAGGGATGCAGATATAGCTAAAGAGATGATGGAATATAGTAAGAGTAATGTATTAAAACATTCAACCCAAAACATTTTAAGGCAAGCTAATCAAAATCCTCAAAGGATTTTAGAATTGCTGAAATAAACAAAACTTTAAGTTTTAGATGGAGTTTTAAATTTTATGTAAAACTTAAAAATTGTTAGATAGGGCTGGTATCCAGTCTTGATTTAAATAATTTAACAATATTATAAGTATGATATTGTGTTAGCGTACTTATGATATAAAAAGGAGGACTAAATAATAATGAGAAAAGTAAATAAAAAAATGATCAGTATATTTATACTATCTGTATTTTTCTTCAATGCTTTATTTACAAATATACCATTTACAGCCAATGCTGCAGGAGATACAGTAAATGTTTCTAAGAATATTGAAAAAGATACTGTAACTCATGGAGAAGAAATTAATGTAACGGTGAATGTGAAGGGAACACCACCACCTAATACAGTAATGCCAAATGACGTAATACTTATAATAGATAAGTCAGGAAGTATGAGTGGACAAAAGATTCAAGATGCAAGGGAATCAGCAAAGGCTTTTGTTGATTTAATGGATATGACAAAACATAGAGTGGGTATTGTGGATTTTAGTTTTGCACAAAATATAGGTTCATTACCACTAACAAATGACCCTTCAGAGATTAAAAATTATATAAATGGCATAAGATCAGGTGGCGGTACTCACACTGGTAGTGCTATTACAAAAGCAACAGAAATGTTACAAAATCATAGAGAAGAAGCTCAACCAGTTATAATAATAATGACGGATGGAGCTGCAAATTCTGGTGGAAGTGAAGAAGCCGGATTTAGAGATGCCAAAGAGGCAGCAGCTTATTCTAAAGAGGCAGGTATAATATTTTATACTATTGCTTTATTAGATAAGGGTGATAATCCTTCAAATAGTCCTCAAAATAATGTTTTGAAAGAGATGGCAACCACATCTCAACATCATCATTTCGTCCTTGGATCAGTAGGATTAAATGAGATATATAAAGCTATAGTAAAGGAGATAGGTATAGCATCTGCTTATGATTTAACTATAAAAGATGTTGTATCACCAGAGTTTGAAATTGTACCAGGTTCTTATGATACTAATATACCAAAACCTACGGTAAATGGTAACGAGATATCTTGGCACTTATTAGAGTTAAAGGATCAACAGTTAACTTTTAATTATAAGATAAGAGTAAAAAACTCAACAGCTTTAGGTAAATATCCTGTAGCTTCAGAGTCTAATGTTAATTATAAAGATTTTGCAGGAGCTAAAAAGAAAATTAATTTTAATATACCAACAGTAAGTGTTGAATACCCTGCACCAACTATAACAACAGTTACTCCAGATAATGGAGATATAGTTGGAGGGAATGAAATAATCATAAAGGGAACTAATTTTAAACCAGATGTTAAGGTTTATTTTGATAGTACTTTAGCTACAAAGGTTAATTATGTTAGTGAAAATGAAATAAAGGTAATTGTTCCAGAAGGAAAACAAAAAACTGTAGATTTAAAAGTTGTAAACATAGATAAAAAGTCTGCAACAAATAGCTATGTTTATTGGACTAAACCAGAGGTAACAAGTATCGCACCTAATAAAGGACTTGTTACGGGCAATACCACAGTAACAATAAAAGGAAATCATTTCTTAAATGGAATAAAAGTTAAAATTGGTGATAAAGAGGCTAAAAAGGTAATATATAAGAATCCCACTTTAATTTATGCACTAACAGATGAAGTAGAAAATCCAGGAATGGTTGATGTGACACTAACTAACCCTGATAAAGATGAGTCAACTGTTACAGTATCAGATGGATTCACATATGAAGCAGAACCCATTCCAGCACCAGTAGTAACGAAAATAGCGCCATCACAAGGGTTTATAGATGAATCTAATAGTGTTACTATTACTGGGAAAGACTTTAAGTCAGGAGCTAAGGTTTACTTTGGGGTAAATGAAGCAACTGATGTTGTAATTGTAGATGCTAATACAATAACAGCTAATGTTCCAAAGGTTAATGATGGACAAGTTGTGGATGTAAAAGTTATAAATCCAGATATGCAAGAATCTAATTTATCAAAGGCATATACCTATAAGGTAAAGCCAGTAATTCTACCAGTTATATCAAGTATAACTCCAAATAATGCTTATATTAATGAAGAAGTAGATATAACTATTAAAGGTGAAAATTTTGAAAAGGGCACTAAAGTATTTATAGATAATGTTGAAGTTACTGTAATAAATTTCAGTAGTAACAGCTTAGGTGTTAAAGTACCAGTAAGCGATAAGGTAAAATCTGTAGATATAAAAGTTGTTAATCCAGATGCTAAAGAGGCAATATTAACTAATGGATTTGATTATAAGGACATACCTGCTCCTGAAATTACGTCATATACACCTAAAGAAGGCATATATAATGAAACTAATAACACAATGATTGTGTATGGAAAATACTTTAAAGCAGGAATTCAAGTGAAAATAGGTGAGGAAGATTCTTTAAATGTAACGTTTGTAAATGATAAACAAATAAGGGTTACAGTTCCTAAAGTGGATTCACCTAGGCTTGCTGATATAACGTTAATAAACCCAGATGGGAAAAGCGTGAAAATAGATAATGGATATAATTATTTACCTGTACCAGAAAAACCATCGCCAAAAATAACATCTTTAAATCCAAGTTCAATAATATACAACGAAAAAGATAAAAGGATAAGCGTGTATGGAGATAACTTCCAAAAGGGCGCTGAAGTCAAATTTGGAGATAAAGAAGGTTTAGATGTATCGGTAAACAGTGAAAAATATATTTCAGTTACTGTGCCAGTTTCAGATGAAGTAAAGGTAGTAGATATAACAGTAATAAATCCAGATGGAAAAGAAGTGAAGCTTGATAAGGGATTTAATTATTTACCAGTACCAGAAAAACCAGCACCAGAAATAACATCTTTAAATCCAAATTCAATTATATTTAATGAAGAAAATAAGACTATAAGCATATATGGATATAACTTCCAAAAGGGTGCTAAGGTTAAATTTGGAGATAAAGAAGGCCTTAATGTATCAGTAAACAGTGAAAAATATATTGCAGTTACTGTACCAGCTTCAGATGAAGTAAAGGTAGTAGATATAACAGTAATAAATCCAGATGGAAAAGAA
>CAYYWN010000241.1:0-4055 GCA_964474485.1 uncultured Clostridium sp.
TTGAAGGATCTATTTCTTCACCTTCTTTAGAAGTATTATAATTTACAGAAGATATTCTTCCTTTAAAAAATTTATCTGAAGTAAAATCTTGTCCTATAAATGTTGATGCTACTTCCTTTCCATCTACTTTTATAAAACTTCCATTAGCTTTATTTGCAAATAAACTTTGTCCAAGTGCTGTAACTATTAAAGGATATATAATCCCACATATAATCAATAGCAATACTGATAATTTTAAACATTGCATAAATTTCTTCATTTTATATCACCTCTAAATATTTAACACATTTAATAATGGATATACTATCAAATCAATAATTTTTATTCCTATAAACGGTACAATAACTCCTCCTAATCCATAAACTAAAAGATTTTTTCTTAAAAGTCTTTCTGCTTTCATTGGTACATACTTTACACCTTTCATCGCTAAAGGTATTAAAGATGGTATAATAACGGCATTAAATATTAAAGCAGATATTATTGCACTATTAGGTGTTGATAGTTTCATTACATTTAAAATTTGCATACTTGGAATAGCTGCTGCAAAAATAGCTGGTATTATAGCAAAATATTTTGCTATATCATTAGCTATACTAAAGGTTGTTAAAGCTCCTCTTGTTATTAAAAGCTGTTTGCCAATTTCTACAACTTCTAATATTTTAGTTGGATCTGAATCTAGATCCACCATATTTGCAGCTTCCTTTGCTGAAACAGTTCCACTATTCATAGCTATTCCCACATCTGCTTGTGCTAAAGCAGGAGCATCATTTGTTCCATCACCTGTCATGGCAACAATTTTTCCTTCTCCTTGCTCTTTTTTAATTACATCTATCTTGTCTTCTGGTTTACATTCTGCTATAAAATCATCTACACCAGCTTCCCTTGCAATTGTTTGTGCCGTAAGTGGATTATCTCCTGTGCACATAATTGTTTTTATCCCCATTTCTCTTAGCCTTTGAAATCTCTCAACAAGACCTGGCTTTACAGTGTCCTTTAAATAGATAACTCCATAAATTTCATTATTTACTGCCACTACTAAAGGAGTTCCTCCAAGTTTTGATATTTCATCAACCTTTTCATCTAAATCTTTTGGTACTGTTCCACCTTGCTCTATTACAAAACTTTTTATAGCCTGTGCAGCACCTTTTCTTATTTTTGTTCCATTTGGTAAATTTAAACCACTCATTTTAGTCTGAGCTGTAAATTCTATAAATTCACTATCTACAAATTCATTTATATCAATCTTTAAATCTCTTTTTTCACAAAGATCAACAACTGATCTTCCTTCTGGAGTTTCATCTTTTAAAGAAGATATTAAAGCATATTTACTTGCCTCTTCTTTTGAATGATTGTTAACTTCGTAAAACTCATATGCCATTCTATTACCAAAAGTTATAGTTCCTGTTTTGTCTAATATCATTGTATCCACATCACCGCAAGATTCTACTGCTTTACCAGACATAGCTATAACATTGAATCTTGTTACTCTGTCCATTCCTGCAATACCTATTGCTGAAAGAAGCCCACCAATAGTTGTTGGTATTAAACATACAAGTAATGCTACAAGAGTTGGTACTGATATTTCTACTTTTAAATATAGCGCTATAGGATATAAAGTTGCTATGACTATTACAAATATTATTGTTAAGCTTACTAGTAATGTACTTAATGCCATTTCATTAGGTGTTTTTTGTCTTTTGGCACCCTCAACTAAAGTTATCATTTTATCTAAAAACGATTCCCCTGGAACAGCTGTAATTTTAACTTTTAAATAGTCACTTACAACCCTTGTTCCTCCTGTAACTGAACTAAAGTCTCCACCTGCTTCTTTCATAACAGGAGCTGATTCTCCAGTTATTGCAGATTCATCAACTGATGCTAACCCTTCTATTACTTCACCATCATTGGGTATTATATCTCCAACTTCTATAAGAACTATATCGCCTTTTCTAACTTCACTAGAACTTACAATAACTATTTCCCCACCATCAGTTAATAGCTTAGCTTTTGTATCTTTTCTTGTTTTCTTCATACTATCAGCTTGAGCCTTACCTCTTCCTTCTGCAACTGATTCAGCAAAGTTACTAAATAGTACTGTTAAAAATAATATTATTGATACTGCAATGTTATATGCCCTTGATGCATCATTAACTTTTGAAATAGCTTCTGGAAAGAAACTTAGTATAACTGTTAAAATCATACCCATTTCAACTATAAACATTACTGGATTTTTCACCATATATTTAGGATTTAACTTTTTAAAGGCTCCTTTTACTGATGAATTTAATATATCTTTAGTTATGAATTTTGATGATTCTTTCTTTTTCATAATTCTATCCTCCCTTCTATAACCCCATTGTCAAATGTTCCGCTATTGGTCCTAAGGCTAATGCTGGTAAGAAAGTTAATGCTCCTACTATTAAGATTGTTGCTACAAGTATAACTCCAAAAGTTCCATTATCAGTTTTAAGCGTACCATCGCTTTCTGGAACTAATTTTTTGTTTGCCATTGAAGCAGCTACCGCTATAAGAATTATCATTGATAAGTATCTTCCAAGGAACATAACTAATCCTGTCAATAGATTCCAAAACACTGTATTATCTGCTAGTCCTTCAAATCCTGATCCATTATTAGCCGCACTGGATGCAAATTGATATATGACCTGAGATATTCCATGATAAGAACCATTTGTTATTGCTGATGTTCCAGCTTGTACATTTAATGCTATAGCAGATGGTATTAAAATTATTATAGGATGTATTAATATAGCTAATGATAATAATTTTATTTCCTTAACCTCTATCTTTTTACCTAAGAACTCTGGTGTCCTTCCAACCATTAAACCACATAAAAATACAGCTATAATTGAATACATAATTGAATTCATAAAGCCTACACCTTTTCCACCAAAAACAGTATTTAGCATCATATTGCCCATAGCAACCATTCCACCTAAAGGTGTTAGTGAGTCATGCATATTATTTACTGATCCTGTAGTAAATGCTGTGGTTACAGTTGTAAATAAACTTGAATCCACTATTCCAAATCTTAATTCTTTTCCTTCCATATTTCCTGATATTCCAAATGAACTTTCACTATGATAACAAATTGCTAGTCCTACTATAAACAATGCTAATAATGAAATAAATATTGTCCATCCTTGTTTCTTATTCTTAGTTGCTAACCCAAATGCATAAATCATAGCTCCTGGTATAGCCATCATAGATAACATTTCAATAGCATTAGTTAAAGGTGTGGGGTTTTCAAATGGATGTGATGAATTGGCTCCAAAGAAACCACCACCATTTGTTCCTAAATGTTTTATAGATTCTAAAGATGCTACTGGTCCTAACGGTATTACTTGCTCCTTATTTTCTATAGTTGTTACAACCTTAGGTCCATTTAAGGTTTGAGGCACACCTTGTGCAATTAATATAACTGATATTACTATACATACTGGAACTAAAAGTCTTAAAACTATTCTTATCATATCTTGAAAGAAATTTCCTACGCCTTTTTTATCTCCAGTTATACACCTCATAAAAGATCCTGCTACGGCAAATCCTGTTGCAGCAGATGTAAACATTAAAAAAGTTATAACTGTCATTTGTGATAAATATGATAAACTGGTTTCACCTGCATAATCTTGAAGATTAGTATTGGTCATAAAACTAATTACTGTGTTTATTGATAAATCGCTAGACATTGCTCCTGCCCCATTTGAATTTAACAACAATCCACCTTGTAATTTTAATATAATAAAGCCAATAACCATCATTATTATGTTACTGCCTAATATACATAGTCCATAAATTTTCCACGACATATTCTTATCACTTTGAATTCCTAAAAATTTATAAATTGGATTTTCTAACTTATCAAAAAACTTGTCCATTTTAGATTCTTTAAAAAACATTATTTTATATATATATTTACCAAATACTACACTTAAAATAATGAATATAAAGATTATTACTCCCATTTCTAAAAAACTCATTTTTTCCACCTCCTAAATAATAGTATGAGTTAAAATTTTTCTGGGTTTAGTAGTTAA
>CAYYWN010000242.1:0-4034 GCA_964474485.1 uncultured Clostridium sp.
ATCAATTAAAACTAATATAAAACAAAAGGAGGATAAAAATATAAACATAAGTGAAAATATTTCATCTTATGAAGAAGAACAAAAAAATCAACTGAAATATATATTAAGCAAAATAGATGGTGTAGGGGTAGTTGACGTAATGATGTACTTTGAAAGTGGAGAAGAACATGTTCCAGCTCTAGATAAAAATAATTCTACAAGTAATACAAAAGAAAAAGACACAGTTGGAGGCAGCAGAGATATAGAACAAAATAACGATGGTACAAAAGTAGTTATGAGCAATAAAGGTAATGACAATGAGCCTCTTATAATTAAAACATATAAGCCAAAAGTTAGTGGAATAATAATAGTTGCAGAAGGCGCAGAGGAAAAAAGGATAAAATATGATATAACTAAAGCAATTTCCAACTTTTATAACATTCCTGAAAACAAAGTAAATGTATATTCAATGAAAAAGTAGCATATAATTCAATAGAAAAAGGATAGGGGGAATATAAATGAATAAAAAACAAGCAGGTATAATATTAGCTCTATTGGCATTAATAGTTTGTGCAGGAGTCATGGCGACTAAGGTTAATGGAAATATTGACGAATTAGCCATTGGGAATCTAGACTCAGGTAAAAATACATTAAGTCTAGGTAAGGAAAAGAAAGAGAAAGAAGTAGCAGAATCAGATTATTTCTATGAATCAAGAACGGTTAGAGATCAACGAACTTCAGAAACAGTACAGACCCTAAAGACACTTATGGCTGATAAAGATATATCTAAAGAAGAAAAAGATAGTATTTCTAAGAAGCATACAGATCTTGCATTAAATCAAGATAATGAAAACAGAATAGAAATTGCACTTAAGGGTAAGGGATTTGAAGATGTGCTATGTTTAATAGAAGGTGATAAGGCAAGAATAATAGTTAAGACTAAAGAGGAATTAACAGAAAAACAAAGAAAGCAAATACAAGAAGTAGTTATGAGTGTATCTAAAATAAAGAGTGTAGAAATAGATACTAAGCAATAATAATTGTAAAACACATTATTGTTTGATATAATATACCTAAGATTAATAGATTGCTATGCAAAAGTAGGAGGTTAATTTATATGGACGATATAAAAAAAGATGATGTGAACCTTGGTATAGTAAAAATATCAGATGAAGTAGTTAGTGTAATCGCAGGTATTGCAGCTACAGAAATAAAAGGAACCACTGATATGAGTCATGGAGTAACTGGTGGGATCACTGAACTTTTTACAGGAAAGAAAAACAATTCAAAAGGCGTAAAGGTTAACGTAGAAGAAGATAGTGCTTCGATTGATATAATTTTGAATGTAGATTATGGTGTAAAAATACAAGATGTAGCAAGTGAAGTACAAGAAAACGTAAAAAAAGCTGTTGAAACTATGACAGGTCTTATTGTATCATCAGTTAATGTATATATTCAAAACATAATATTGCCAAAAGAAGTGTCTACATCAGAAGTTGTAGAGTAGGAATAAAACACCTTATTTAATAAATAAGGTGTTTTATTTGTTAATACTTAATAATTTAAGTATTAAATTTGGGGAATTTAAAGAAGGTTGATAAAATATAAATAGTCATGAAAAAATTCTTGAAAATTCAAGAGTTTTTTTAAAAATTTATATGTAATTGTATAGATATCAATTTTGATATATAATATTTAATGATTAATAATAATTAATACTTAACTTTGGATAAATTCTATTATTAAATTTAGGAGGATATAATGAACAGAAAGAGATCAAGAGAAACAGCATTAGAGCTTATATTTCAAATGATGATAAATAAAGAAAGCTCAGAGGAGACCATCGAAAACTTCATTGAAAATACTGATTATGATATAAGTGAATTAGACCTTGATTATATAAAATTAATATTAAAGGGTATAGATTCAAACAAAGAAAAATTAGATATGGAAATTGAGAAGTACATGGTAAACTGGAAACTTCAAAGAATATCAAAAATAGATCATGCAATTTTAAGAATAGGGTGCTATGAAATACTTTTATTAAAAGATGTACCTTATAAGGTTGCAATTAATGAAGCGTTAGAACTTACTAGAAAATATTCCGATGAAAAGTCAATATCATTTATAAATGGTATACTTGATAATATAAACAAAAATAAATAAATAAGTAAGGGGAGAGAAGATTATGGGAAATATCATCAATGGGAAAGAAATTGCTAAGTTTTTAAAGGATGACATAAGAAAATTTGCAGAAGATAAAAAGAACCAGGGAAGTAGAGTTCCATGTCTTGCTACAATAACGGTTGGTCAAGATGGGGGATCTATTTACTATGTAAATAGTCAAATTAAATTATGTAAAGATTTAGGACTTGAACCAAAACATTTTTCATTAGATGAAAGCATAACTGAAGAAGAATTAATAAGTCTTATTGAGGATTTAAATAAGGATAAATCAATAGATGGAATAATGCTTCAATTACCTTTGCCAGAACATATAAATGAAAAGGAAGTCTCTTCTAAAATAAATTATAAAAAAGATATTGACGGATTAACTGATATTAACTTAGGTAGATTTTATAAAGGTGAGAAGGCATTTGTTCCTTGCACTGCTAATAGTGCCTTAGAACTTATAAAAAATACTGGCATAAAGATACAAGGCAAAAGAGTGGTTGTTTTAGGGCGAAGCAATATAGTGGGGAAACCTGCAGCGCAACTATTATTAAACGAAAATGCTACAGTTACTATTTGTCACTCAAGAACAGAGGACTTAAAGGCCGTATGTAAAGAAGCAGATATCTTAGTAGTAGCTATAGGAAGGCCAGAATCTGTAGGAAAAGACTATATAAAAGAAGGTGCTGTAGTTATAGATGTAGGAACCTCATCTGTAAATGGTAAAATTACAGGAGATGTTATATTTGATGAAGCTTTAAAACTTGCATCTTTTATAAGTCCAGTACCAGGGGGGGTTGGGTCTATGACTACCACCTTATTAATGAAAAATTTATGCGAGGCATTTAAAGAAAATGTATATTAAAACATTAACTGTAACTTTAGTAAATAGTTATATTAAAAAGATGTTAGATAACGACATTATATTGAATAACTTAAAAATAAAAGGTGAAGTATCTAATTTAAAAAAGCATTCTAGTGGACATTTATATTTTTCATTAAAAGATGAATCATCAAAGATTAATTGTGTGATGTTTAAAGATTATGCAAAGTTATTGGACATAAATATGGAAGATGGTTTAAGGGTTGAAATAAAGGGTAAAATAAAGGTATATCAGAAAGAAGGAAGTTATCAACTTTATTGTGAAGAAATAAAAAAACAAGGAGTAGGTGAATTATATCTTGCTTTCTTAAATCTTAAAGAAACTTTAGAAAAAGAAGGGCTTTTTAAATTAGAACATAAAAAGCCCCTTCCCATTTATCCTAAAAAGGTAGGGGTAATAACATCACCTACAGGTGCAGCTATAAGAGATGTTATAAACGTAGCTAAAAGGAGAAACCCTTATATAGATATTATAATTTATCCAGCATTAGTTCAAGGTACTGGATCTAGTAATAACGTAATGGAGGGAATCGAATATTTAGAAAAAGGTGCCAAGGTAGAAGTTATTATAATTGCTAGAGGTGGAGGAAGTATAGAAGAATTATGGTCCTTTAATGATGAGACCTTAGCTAGAAGAATCTATGATTCTAAAATACCAATAGTTACAGGAGTTGGACATGAAACAGATTATACTATAGTAGATTTTGTAAGTGATTTAAGAGCTCCAACGCCATCATCAGCAGCAGAAATTGTATTTAAAAGCTATTCTGAAATAAAAAAAGAGATAGATTATAATTATAATAAGTTACAAAAGAGTATGCAAGATGACTTACTCAAAAAAAAGAATGAAGTAAACTTATTAAAAAACACTAGAAATTTTAATAGCCCAATGACCTACATATTAAATGAGCATAAAAAAATTAAAATTATTAATGATAGACTTAATATTGGTATTAAAAAAAAGGTTAGTGAAGAAAAAAGTAAATTAAGTTATATGATG
>CAYYWN010000243.1:0-3998 GCA_964474485.1 uncultured Clostridium sp.
GTTCAGTAATAGCAGAAACATTGGAAGAATTTACCTCAATGGTTTGTCTTAAAGGATGATGAAAAAATCATTGGTTTGGTTGTTTGGTCATATTTAAAAGATGTAGATTTTTCAAGATTAGAATATATTGTTGTCAATGAGAAGTATAGAAAAAAGGGTATAGGAGAGTCTATGATAAATTATATTATTAACGATTCAAGAGGAAATGAGATGGAAAATATATATTTAAGTACAGGAATTGATAATAAGGCTTCTAACCTTTATAGTAAAACAGGATTTTATGACACAGTAGTATCCAATGTATATGAAAGGAATTAACAATAGCCTGAGAGGTCCAGAAGTTTAGATGCATTCAATAATATATTTCCAATACTTATTTTGTTATAGAGGATATAAAATTCTTTATAAAGTTTGCCTGAAGTATTAAAAAGCTTCTTAATTACTAAATCACTTTTTTAAAACAACTTAGCAAGTTAATCTACAGTAGGATTATTTTCAACTATATGTCTATCTTCAAAGACTATATCGTTTTCTAGAAGAAACTTATTAGCTTTAATACAAGCTATGCACTTTGGATATTGAGTTAATGTTGATTATATATAGTCTATAATTTAAAATAAATATCAAGGCATAGAAGAAGAGGCCTAGGACTAAACCTTATTAATGTATAAAAAGGGAGTAAAAAGTATGATTAAAAAATTAGAAAAGTTTGAAATTGAAGAAATTATGAATATTTGGTTAAAGACTAATATTTCTGCTCATAGTTTCATACAAGAGCAGTATTGGATTAAAAATTATAACCTTGTTAAAGAAGAGTATATTCCCATTTCTACAACTTTTGTTTATAAAGAAGATAATATAATTAAAGGATTTATAAGTATTATAGATAATTCATTTATTGGTGCATTATTTGTATTAGAAGATTATCAAGGACAAGGTATAGGAAAAAGTCTATTAAATCATTGTAAATCGTTGTATTCAATTTTAGAATTAGCAGTTTATACTGAAAATATATCTTCAGTTAATTTTTATAAACATTGCTGCTTCCAGATAAAAGGAGAACAGTCAAATGAAGATTCTGGTTTCATAGAATACACAATGTCATGGATAAAATAAAAAGGGAGGATATAGAAAGTGAAAAGAATAGAAACAGATAGGTTGATAGTAAGAAATTTCAAACCTGAGGATTGGAAGGATTTACAAGAGTATGTTTCATATGAAGAGGTTATAAAATATGAGGAAGAGTGGGACACTTCTGATGAAGGATGCAAAAGTTATACAAAGTTTTTTCAAAAGGAGATACTTTTTGGGCTGTTGAGTTAAAGGATAGTAGAAAAGTCATAGGACATATATATTTTAATAGGGCTGAACCAGAGCACTTTTTAACATGGGATCTAGGATATATTTTTAATTCTTTATTCTATGGAAAGGGCTATGCCACAGAAGGCTGTAATGCAATTTTACAATATGGGTTTGAAAAACTAGGAATGCATAGGGCAGTTGCAAAATGCAATCCTGACAATATAACATCATGGAGATTACTTGAACGTTTATCTATGCGTAAAGAAGGGTTATGTAAAAAAGCTGTTACTATAAAAACAACAGAGGCTGGACAGCCAATATGGTGGGATGAATATATTTATTCAATATTAAGTGAAGAGTGGAAAAAGTTTGAGTGTAAATATATTGAGGAAATTTAGAAATAAGAATTTAAGTAATTTAAAGATGAGAAGAGGGTCACTTTGTTCCCCACTTTTACTTGACTCAAACATATTTATAAAAAATACATAAGGGTACAGTAAATAGTGTTATGATTTACCATATCAGTTGTTTCATAATCGTAAAAAAGTGCGAACTGAAGATTATAAATATAAGGTGGTGCAAAACATGAAAGTAAGAAAAACGGTTAAAGAGGATATTGACCTCCTCATAAAGATTCGTATGGAATACCTGTTTGCAGAAAAAGGTGTGTCTTCTTCGGAAGAAGTGCAAGATATTAGAACGAAGTTAGAAGAATATTTTACTCAACACCTTAACAAGGGATTTATTGCTATCATTGCCGAGAATGAAAATGAAGTATTAGCAACTGCATTTATGTCAATCGTGGAAAGACCTCCGCTAATAGCGTTTTCATCATATCTTGTCGGTACGGTATACAATGTTTTTACATACCCTCAATATAGAGGAAAAGGCATTGCAACGAAAGTCATGACTGAACTTTTATCGGAAGCAAAGCTATTAGGCGTTGTCGCTGTTGATTTAATGTCGACTGAAAAAGGGAAACCATTATATGAAAATCTTGGATTTCGAGTATCAAATTATACATCAATGAATAAGTTCCTCTAACTCCCGCAAAATAAGCATAATCAGAAGTTATATTAATTCACAATATTCATATTTTACGAATTAAAAATTATAAACAAAGTCATCAACAAATTATATAAAGTAAATTAATAACCTCCGAGGTCCAGACATTTACCAGGTACAAGCATTTCATTAGAGTAAAATTTAATGAAGTGCTTTTTAGCGTGTTCTTGCTTTAATTATTTATATGTGAAATCATGGAAATAAGCCCCAATGTAGAAATGTGTTATAAAATATAATAGGGTATAAATATAAAAATTACTAGTTAAATATCCTTCCATGTAAATTATTATTGTGATATTGATTTAAATTAGTATTATACATAAATTCTAAATTATCTCACTACAAACAAGAAAAATTATGGCTGTTTTTAAAACAAAAAATGACCGCTTACTTAACGGAGGGGATATGAAATGAACAGTCCATATACGCCATTTAATTTACATATAGAGAATTTAATTAACATAAATGAATTTATAAATGAACTTTTAGAAGCAAATAAACTTATAGGTGTTTATCAAGTTTTATTAAGTAAATCTAAGATAGATCCTAATTTATTATTAACTCCAATTACTCTACAGGAAGCAATTCAGTCAACAAAAATAGAAGGAACTCAAGTAACTTTAGATGATATGCTAGAATATGAAGCAGATTATAGCAATAAGAATACTGATGTTGAAGAAGTAATAAATTATTCAATGGCGCTTAGAAGCGGGGCAGATTTATTAAAAAGAATACCAATATCATCTAGATTAATAAAAGAAATGAATAAAATATTGTTATCTGGTGAAGTAAGAGGAAACAGTAGAAGTCCAGGAGAATTTAGAGGTATTCAGAATTTTATAGGATCACAGGGATGTACTATACAAACTGCATCTTATATACCACCAGAGCCTCAAGTTGTACCCGATTGTATGAGTAATTTAGAAAAGTATATAAATGAACATACTGATAATCTGAATGATTTAATTAGAATAGCAATAATTCATGCACAATTTGAAACTATACATCCATCTTTGGATGGGAGTGGAAGGATAGGAAGAATACTTATACCTCTGTATTTGTATGATAGAAAACTTATTAGTTCACCGAACTTTTTTATAAGTGAAAGTTTAGAAAAGGATAAGTTTAAATACTATAAACTATTAAATGATACAAGGGTAGTTGGTTTAGAAACTTCAACTGAAGATATATCAAGGAGCTGGAATGCATGGATTAAGTTTTTCATTAATTCAATGATTATCCAAGCTAATAAATGAATGAAACAATTAAATTTGATTTACCAAAGCAATATGATACTTTTATATCAAAGAAGGCAACAAATTGCATAGTGTTTATAAATCACTTTATGATAGATCATTAACAAGCATTACAAGAAAAATAACTAATATAATAACTTACCTTAAATTTTTCCAAGAAGAAAAGATTCAAGATAAAGTTATAGTACAAAAAATCAAATGTTATTTTGAAGATGAAGTGGGACATAGAATATCTAATGAGAACATTGTAATTGGAGATTCAAGATCAGAAAATCCATTAGAAAGAACCTATAGAGAAAAATTTGTACTAAAGAGTATGGCTTATGATAAGACAAAACAATACTTTTTAGTAATGCAAGATGATGAGGATAGTAA
>CAYYWN010000244.1:0-3970 GCA_964474485.1 uncultured Clostridium sp.
GGGTTATGGGGATTGGGATGGTGGATACATTTAATTGTAACTAAAATCGTCACCACAACAGGCACAGTAATGATTGCGGTTTTACCAATTGTTCTCGGTTTTCAATTGTTGATCCAATTTACGGCATTTGATATTCAAAGTGCACCACGTATTCCTTATAATCGACGTCGTCATTTAGCAAAACCCCTGCCATTCTTTTTTCCACACTAAATTGGATGTGTTAAATCTAATATGATCAAAAACAACCATTTGAAATTGAACCTTTTGTTTGTTTTGTTCATAGCCCAGTCTATTGTTGCATTGGTTTGGCTGATATTAATACCGGGTGAAAAATCTACTGAATTTATTTTTCATTTATCTCTACCAAGAATGGTTTTATCATTAATTCCAGCAGGATTTGCAATAGTTTCTATTGTCGGATTCGTAACATATAATTTTAAATATAAAAGCTTATAATTGATGATTAAGATACAAGAGGCATGCCATATTGAAAAAAGTGAACATATGCTATATACTTTAATAATATTATAGGCATCATAAGAGAACTTTTCATAGATTAACCTGTTTTAGATTTAGAATGTTAGATTTAAAGATGCCATGTATTTTAAGGAGGATTTAAATGAGTGTACATATAGGAGCAAAAGAAGGACAAATAGCAGATACAGTACTATTACCAGGAGATCCATTAAGGGCTAAATTTATAGCAGATAACTTTTTGGAAGATGTCATATGTTATAACGAAGTTAGAGGTATGTATGGGTATACAGGAACATATAAGGGGAAAAGAGTATCTGTTCAAGGTACAGGCATGGGGGTACCATCCATATCAATATATGTAAATGAACTTATACAAAGTTATGACGTTAAAACTCTAATAAGAGTAGGAACTTGTGGTAGTATGCAAGAAGACGTTAAAGTTAGAGATATGGTTTTAGCAATGAGTTCTTGCACGGATTCTGCTATAAATAAGATAAGATTTGATGGCAAAGACTATGCACCTACAGCTAATTTTGAACTTTTAAAGAAAGCTTATGATTATGGAACTAGTATTGGGATAAATGTTAAAGCAGGAAGCGTATTTACAGCAGACAGCTTTTATCAAGATGATAGAGATTCTTGGAAAAAGTGGGCTAAGTTTGGGGTTATGGCAATTGAAATGGAAACTACTGCCCTTTATACAATAGCTGCTAAGTTTAATAGAAGGGCCTTATCCATATTAACAGTTAGCGATAGTATGTTAACAGGAGAAGAAACTACATCAAAAGAAAGACAAGAGACCTTTACTCAAATGATGGAAGTTGCCTTAGAAATAGCGGAATAAAACACTATAAATTTAGGCATCTTGAACTGTTATTTTTAAGATATCTTGATTAAAAGAATAAAGCTTTAGTATTATTTATAGAAATACTAAAGCTTTTTATGCTTAAATCTAATAACTTTATAAATGCTTTATAAATATGCATATTACGTTAAAATACCATAGGAGATAGAGTAAGAGGATATATTTGCTTTTATAATGAATAAATTATATAATAAAAAAGATTTAAGTAGTTTTAAAGTAGATACTAGGATTATCTCTATATATAAATTGAAATAATTATATATATATAACTAAGTTATAAAATATATCGTATAATGAATAAAGGTCTGACTGAGTGGAATTATAAAGGAGAAGAAGGATGAATGAATAAAAATACTAAAAAAATAAGAACAATAAAGAAGAAGAAAAAGAAAAGTAAATTTTCATGGAAGTTATTTACTGGATTTATTATATTTGAGATTATATTTACAATAGTAACTGCACCAGTTATAGCTTACTATGGACCATTTAAAAATGTAACTACTACTCTAGTAGGTTCTGCTATGACAACATTAAGTCATCAGTGGATAGCTACTTCATTTTTGTCACAGGAAAGAATAGATAGTATATTAGGTAATCATGGTGATGAAAGTGTAAAGCAAGATCTAAGTTCTAATGATATTAAACTACCTAAAGGCCATGATGAAACTATAGAGAGGAAAGATATAGGTGTACCAGGTAAATGTAAAGGCTATATGCTAATAGTTAATGATCCTACAAGAGTTAAGGTAACTTATACTAAAAAGCTTTATACTGAAGGGCAACTTACTAGTGAAATGGCTATGGATAAGGATGCTGTGGCAGCTATAAATGGAGGATCCTTTGAAGATACTAATGGGGGCAAAAAGTGGACGGGGACAGGTGCTAACCCTAAAGGTTTAATATTGGCTGACGGTGAGGTAATACATAATGATCTTGTAGATGGTGAAGAAAGAGACATGGTTGCCTTAACAAAGGAAGGTAAGCTTTTAGTAGGGGAGTATAGCTTAAAAGAACTTATAAAGCTTGGAGGTACAGAAGCTGTAAGCTTTGGACCGGCTCTTATAGTAAATGGTAAAAGGGTTAGTGTAAAGTCTTGGGGAAATGCACCTAGAACAGCTATAGGTCAAAGAGAAGATGGAGCTATACTTATGTTAGTTACAGAGGGAAGAAATATTACAGGACTTGGAGCAACCTTAGAAGATATTCAAGACATAATGTTAAAGTGCGGAGCAATAAATGCTACTAATTTAGATGGTGGATCTTCTTCAACTATGTACTATGAGGGAGAAGTCATAAATACACCAAGTGATAGTACAGGAGAAAGAACCGGTGCCTCTTGTATATATGTAAAATAGTTTAAATAGTAGTCAAAGGGGAGAATTAGATGAAACATATGAAAAGAATTATTTTATGGGGCCTATTATCACTTTCTATCCAATTTATAGGCTTTTTCTATATAAATAATTATTATTTGGCTAAGGGAACTGCAAATATGAAAATTAACAAGGTAGAAAAAAAGGAAGAAAAGAAGAGCAATGTAGATATATTAGTACCAGAAGAATCTCAAAATGTTGCAGTATCTTTTACAAGCAAGTATTTGGCTTATAATAATGAAAAAACTATTGAGGTTATAAATACGGTTACTGGAGACAAGAAAAAGGTGGAGGCCGAAAAAGGATGTACCATAACTAATTATACCTGGCTTTCAAATCAAAACAGAATGCTTATTGGAGAAAAGATGCCTATTAGTAATGGTGGAACTGTATTAAAGCTAACATACTATGATGCAGGAAAAAATGAAAAGGGTGAAATAGCTGATAACGATGGTAACATATTAAATTTAGCTAAGGTTAATGTAGATGCATCTATAAATGATATATCTGTATCTCTTACTAACACCACATATGTAAAAAGTATACAAAAGGGAAACAGGTCTTCATTATATAGGGTAAATATAATGCATGACATAAGCAAAGTGGAAACCAAGTCTTATGTAATAGGTGACATTAAGGTATTACCTCGTGAAGATAACTTATTGTATGAAGATATAACTAATAAAAAGATATGGTCAACAGAAATAAAAACTCCTATAGAAATTCCAGGACTAAAAAACCCTAAGATACTAGGAGTAGATGATGAAGATATAATTTACATAGGTGATGAAGAGGGAGAAAAAATAAAAACCATAGCCTATGGTAAATTAAAAGATAGCCCAGGAAGCTGGAACAAGATAAGTTTAACTAATCCAGCAAATAAAGAAGATATACATGTATCATTAGATGGAAAAGTATATATTAATACTAAATTAGAAGGTGTACTTAAAGATGCTATAAGTGGCAAAGAGGTACAGTATGAAGGAAGATTTATTCAGATGTATAAAGGTGGTATAGCAAGTTCAAGTCAAGGTAAGCTAGTAAAGACAAAGATCGATTAATTTTTAGGAGGACAACTATGTTACGAAATTTTGATATTTTAGGTATTATTTTAAATGTACCTGCAATTTTATTAGGTTTTACCTTACATGAATATGCCCATGCTTTAGTAGCAGATAGACTAGGAGATAAAACACATAGGTTTCAAGGTAGATTAACCTTAAATCCCATAGCCATTGTTGAGCCAGTAGGATTT
>CAYYWN010000245.1:0-3957 GCA_964474485.1 uncultured Clostridium sp.
AGGACAATGAAAAGACTTGTAGATGTACATTGCGATATGCTAACCTTAGGACAATATCTACAACCTACCTTAAAACATCTTGATGTTGTAGAATATATAACTCCAGAAAAATTTGATTATTATAAAGATGTTGCTCTTTCTTTAGGTTTTAAGAGAGTCTTCTCTGCACCTTTAGTTAGAAGCTCTTACCACGCAGATGCCTTAGACTTTTAAATAAAGCCCTTTGTTAATAATTTTAACAAAGGGCTTTATATGAATCCTTACGATATGTATTTTTAAGTTTTATGTTAAAAATCATAAATTCTGTTTAATATTAATTTCAAGTATTAAAAATGACACTACAAATCATGCTCTATTTATCAGCTACCACGCCATCTTCAAATTTCACCTTTTGCTCTGTGTTGATTAATATTATCCCTAATATTACTAATATAACCGCAATTATAACATTAGATCCAAGTGCCCTTTCACCAATGAAAGCGTAGGATAAAAACACACCAAATAAAGGTATTGAAAACTTATATATAGTAACCTTTCCCACCCCATTATACTTAAGTAAAACTGTCCATATAGAAAAAGCTGCAGCTGATATAAATCCTAAGTATAGAAGCAATACTGATCCTTTAGGAGTGAAATCAAGCCCTCTAGCTCCTCCTATAAATCCTGATAATATTAAAAATATAGAACCAATGAATAGTTGATATGCTGAAATAGCAAAGGGCGATATATCTTTTGCGATCTTTTTAGTATATATACCCGCTAAAGCACCTACCAAACTAGATATTATAACAAATCCTTCCCCTGTAAATGTAAATCCACCTTGAATCTTACCACCATTCATATTTACAATAGCTACACCTATAAATCCAAGAACTACACCTACTATTCTTCTAAAACTAAGCTTATCTTCTTTATAGAAAAAGTGAGCAATAATAACACTAAAAAATGTGTTTGTGGCGGCTAATATAGATCCCTTAGTACCGGTGGTATTTGAAAGACCTATATAGAAAAATACATATTGTATTGATGTTTGTACAATTCCTAAAAATGCTACCTTTGATAAATGCTCTTTCTTTACTTTTAAAGTTCTCCTTGTTATGATACAAAATATGAAGATCATAATAGCTGATATTAAAAATCTAAAACCCGCAAAAAGTATCTTCTTATACGTATCATTTCCGTCTATCGAAAAGACTTCATAACCCACCTTCACTGAAGGAAAAGCACTCCCCCATAAAAAACAGCTTATTAATGCTAAAATCATAATCATATATGATTTGTTAAATATTAACTTTTCTTTATCATCACTCTTATTTTCAATTGTTTTATTTTTATAATTATCTTTTTTTTCATTAGTACCTTTATGATTATTAAGTTTCAATAATATCTCTCCTTTTGATTATGCGCAGGTTATAACTTTATTAATTTATAAAGTTATAAATTAATAAAGTTTTGTATCATAAGCAAGGCCTTAACATCAATCTTTTCATTAGATCTAAGTAGTTCCTTAGCTTCATTTTTAGAAAGTAGCATAATATCAATATCCTCATCAGATTCTAGATACTCCTTTGATATATGCCCAGTACAAGTACAATATACTAATGCCACAGATTCGTCCGTCATACCTGTGGAAACATATACCTTAGGATTTGTCCTCTCATAATCAATTTCAACTAAATCTAGACCAGTCTCCTCTTTTAGTTCACGTTTTGCAGAGTCTTTAAAATCTTCATCCTTGTCTATAAGTCCTGCTGGCAATTCATAAACATAATCATTAATAGGTACTCTAAATTGCCTTATAACCACTAACCTTTTTTCTTCTATATGTGTTGCTACTATTATAACAGCATCAACAGTATCCTCTTTTCCATTAAAGAACTTGCCTTTTAATGTAGTTAAATCCTTTCTAGAAGCAATAGACCAATTCCTAAAGTCACCATTTTTATTTATGTACTCTGCATTATATAATTTTAAATATTTTGTATCTGCTAAAGTTTTAATATCTTTTATTTTAATCTTACTCATAAAATCCTCCTTTGCTTCAGTATAATCTATATAATACAATTATAAAACACCTATCTACAATCCCGCAACCCCATTTTATTCCTTTGAATTCTCATTATTTATTTCCCTTACTAATATATTATTATAAATACTACCAAATAGTAACATATTGCCTCTCTTCCATCTATCCTCTATCTCATCTATACCTCTTGATCTAATATATATTATTAGCACATTTTTTTCTTTAGTATTTCTAACATTAATATATCCTTTGTTATCTAAATAATAAAGAGATGCTAAAACATTTGATATATTATCCGATTCTATTTTATACCTTTGAGTTTGAATTTCTTCATAGTAACAAACATTAAATAGACTTTGGTAAAGTTCCCATAGTATCTTAAGCCTTAATAAATCATTTTCTAGTGGTAATAAACTAACACCCATAATACTATTGCTCTAACCATTGGCTAAAAGTTAAAGATGACCATCCACCTATTGCTTTAGGTGCCTTTGGTGGTTTCAGTGGTTTTTCACTGATTAGAGGCTTTGGAGGTGGAAGTGGTATATATGACTTTAATGGCTCTTCTACCTCTGAAAGTCCACCTATAACTGGTGAATCTGGATTCCAAGCAACTACTTTTCCATCCCTATCTAAACAATTTGTATTCTTAAGTTTTCCAATCCAATTAAGTTTCTTTACAGACCAAACATATCCGTTATTTATATATGCTACCCAATTAAGCTCAGTATCAAATATATGCTCTCTATTATAGAGCCACCCTACAAAGTTTGCTCTTTTATCAAACAGAGCCTCTAGAAATATTTCCATCACCATCCCCCCCTCTTATATTTTCCTCTACAGGTATCAATACATCTTTATAAATATTGGATAATAGTAGCTCTCCACTTTCTTGCATGGATCTTTCTATTTCATCTATGCCATTACCTAAAATATAAGCTGACACGGTTTTATCCTTTTCTATATTAAAGAAAATCCACCTTCTAAAGTTTATATAATAAAGTGCAGCAATTACGTCTATTCTACACCCCTTCGGTACCCTATAGTTTATATCAACGCAAGATTCGTATCCATGGGTAAAAAAATCATCATATAATTGTATCAATATTCCATACCTTAATAATTTCTTTGATAATAAATCCATAGCTTCCCCTCATAATTAGTGATATATTATAATATACTCATGGTTTAAGCTAAATATACACTAGATTTCTTAACAGAAAACACTTTATAATTCACAAATAATTAAATCTTTCTGGCACCTTTTACATGTAAATACATACCTTATTATTGTAGTTAAATCTCTTGGAGGTATTAAATGTATTATAGAAACTATAATAACAACATAGAAAGTACTTTAAATCAAGATCGTCACAAAAAACATGAAAAATGTTGTAACGAAAATTATAAAGAAAAATCTAAAGAAGACTCTAAAAAAAGTTGTGATGATGACTTTAAAATGATGCCTTATAATGATCAATGTGAGATGATGCCCTATAATCAACCATGTCAAATGATGCCTTGCTATTGTTGTCATCCAATAATGCCCTTATATCCAATGATGATGGATAATAAAAGTTCAATGTTAAGTCCAATGATGATGGATAATCAAATTCCTATGATGAATCCTAATATGATGAAACCCGATATGATGATTACTCCTATGATAAAGCCTTCTACTCCAATGTGCAATGAAAATATGATGCCAATTACTAAAAATCCTTGCGATAAATGTCGCTCAGAAGATAATATAAAGGAGGATAATCTATATAGAGCTCCTTACCATAATATGAATATGCATATGCATAATCAATATAATCCTAATCATCATAATTACTATCATCATCCTTACTATCATCCTTATTATCATAATCACATGGATATACCTTGGTGGATATATTTCCTATAGTAAAAGACATCTACTTACTTTA
>CAYYWN010000246.1:0-3944 GCA_964474485.1 uncultured Clostridium sp.
CTAGTAAAGTTTTAGAGGGTCTAGAGGATATGTTTGATAAAGTAAAGCCCGATATAATCCTTGTGCATGGTGATACTACAACAACATTTGCAGGTGCTTTAGCCGCATTTTATAAGAAAATAAAAATAGGCCATGTAGAGGCAGGTCTTAGAACTTTTGATAAGTTTTTCCCATATCCAGAAGAAATGAATAGAAAATTAACAGGTTCCCTAGCCGATTTGCATTTTGCGCCTACAATAACATCAAAAGATAACCTTTTAAGGGAAGGGATAAAAGAAGGGGATGTATACGTTACAGGAAATACAGTAATTGATGCCATGAACTTTACTGTGACTAAAGATTATATTTTTGAAACAAAAGAATTAAATGATATTGACTATAATAAGCAAGTTATTATGGTTACAGCGCATAGAAGAGAAAATTGGGGGCGAGGTATAGAAAATATATGTGAAGCTCTAAAAGAAATAGTCGAGACCTATGAAAATGTTGAGATAGTTTATTTAGTTCATTTAAATCCGATAGTAAAAGATGTGGTTGATAAACATTTATTAAACCTAGATAGAGTTCATTTATTAGCACCACTAGATACTAAAGAAACACATAACCTTATGAATAAATGTTATATGGTTATGAGTGATTCTGGTGGACTTCAAGAGGAAGCTCCACATCTTGGTAAACCGGTATTGGTGCTTAGAGATGTTACAGAAAGGCCAGAAGCTGTTGAGGTTGGGACGGTAAAGCTTGTAGGTACAGATAAAGAAATTATATTAAAAGAAGTTCAAAAGCTTCTTTTAGATAAAAAATATTACTGTAAAATGAGTAAAGCTATTAACCCTTATGGAGATGGAAAAGCGTCTTATAGAATAGTAAACTCAATACTTCATTATTTTGGAGTCAACAAAGAAAAGACAGAAGAATTTAAAAAATAAGCACACATTGTATTTTTTTAACAAGCCTTGTTGAAACTTTTATTTAAGACAGTTATAAATGAATTATGTTAAAGATTTAGATAATATTAAATATATTTGAATTGGAGGAATAATTGTTATGAGAGAAGTAGTTATTGCTAGTGCAGTTAGAACTGCTATAGGTTCTTTTGGTGGAGGATTAAAAGATGTAAGTGCTATAGATCTTGGTGCTATCGTAATAAAAGAGGCACTTAGTAGAGCTGGTGTTAAAGGTGAAATGGTTGATGAAGTTATAATGGGTAATGTAATTCAAGCGGGACTAGGGCAAAACCCAGTAAGACAATCGGTTATAAAAGCAGGACTACCTGTTGAGGTCCCAGCTATGACAATCAATAAGGTTTGTGGATCTGGATTAAGATCTGTAAGTCTTGCAAGTCAAATAATATTAGCAGGGGATGCAGATATTATTGTAGCAGGGGGAATGGAAAATATGTCAAGGGCACCTTATGTAGTAAATACGGCTAGATGGGGACAAAGAATGGGTAATGGTAATATGGTTGATGTTATGATAAATGATGGACTTTGGGACGCGTTTAATAACTATCATATGGGAGTTACTGCAGAAAATATAGCAGAAAAGTGGAATATTTCAAGAGCTGATCAAGATAACTTTGCTGTAGCTTCACAAAATAAAGCAGAAAAAGCTATTAAAGAAGGAAGATTTAAAGAAGAAATCGTACCTGTAGTGATTCCTCAAAGAAAAGGTGACTCAATTATTTTTGATACAGATGAGTTTCCAAGGTTTGGATCTAATATAGGATCTCTTCAAAAATTAAAACCTACATTTAAAAAAGACGGAACTGTTACGGCGGGCAATGCATCAGGAATAAATGATGGAGCAGCAGCATTTATAATAATGAGTGCTGAAAAGGCTAAAGAACTAAGAATAAAGCCACTAGCAAAAATAATATCTTATGGATCTAAGGGGGTGGATCCATCTATAATGGGATATGGACCATTTGCAGCTACAAATAAAGCTTTAGATAAAGCTAGAATTAAAGTAGAGGATTTAGATTTAATAGAAGCTAATGAAGCCTTTGCAGCTCAAAGTATAGCTGTAGCTAGGGATCTTAAATTTAATATGGATAAAGTAAATGTTAACGGAGGAGCTATAGCGCTTGGTCACCCGATAGGAGCGTCAGGGGCTAGAATATTAGTGTCATTACTTTATGAAATGCAAAAAAGAGATGCAAAAAGGGGACTTGCAACCTTATGCATAGGCGGAGGCATGGGGACCGCAGTAGTTGTAGAAAGATAATGTAACAGTATTCAACGAAATGAGAAATGTACCATTGATATAGTTTAATTAAAATAAGATTTATGTAAAGGAGTATTTTATTGGACACGTATCTTAAAACAATGATAAAAGAACTGATCGGTTTAACTTTTTTTATGTCCTTAGCATTTTCAGCAATATCTCTTTGGTTTTTAAAATATGGATATGTACTAGCTTTTGTATTAGGTCTACTTACTGCTATGCTTAATTTTATTGCTAATACTATGTTAACTCATTTTATTGTTACGAAGGATAAAAATAATAAAAAGACTATTTTAAATGTTTTAAGTTTTGTTATTAGAACTTTAATAATAGGTTTTATTATTGTAGGGATTTCACTTTACTATGAGAATTATACTCTAGCTTATATTTTGGGGTATATATCACACTTTACAGTAATAATAGTCTATAGTATAAGAAGCAATAAAAAAGGTTGAACATATAGACATTAATATTTATTTTTATAGAATTGTAGCAATGAAAACTTTATTTATTGCTGCAATGGTGATTGATAACAAATAAGATGTTGAATTAAAAAAGCTTATAAGCTAGAAATAAGATTTCTAGCTTATAAGCTTTTTTAATTCAAATTATATTTCTCACATTTCGCCTCTAAATCTATATATTGATAATATACATAAGAGAATAAAATACATAAGTATATAATTTATGCAATTAATTTTACGTGATCTATAAAGTTAGTGATAATTTGAATATTATATTTAGAAGTGGAAAGAATTAGGATAAAGGGGGGAGTTAATTGAAGAAAGTTATATGTTTAATGCTTATATGCATTTTAAATCTATCATTTATTTTAAGTGATAAATTTTATATAAAGGAAGATTTTATTAATAAACTTATACATGGATTAGATCTAAGTATAGAAGAATATGGCATCAGGATTGAATTTCAAGATATGTCTGAAAAGGATCTTATAGAGTTTTATACAAATGTAAGCAAAGAGGCATTATCTAGTAAAGCACTTAGAAGTAATTTTAATATTGAATATAATAAGTACACAACTACTTTAACTCAAATAGAAGAGGATATAGAAATAAGTGGGCTTATAAATAACAGAGACAAAAATGCTTATGTAGAATTAAAGTTTAATATAAAATCAATAGAAGAAAAAGATAAGATAGATGAATTACTTAGAAGAGAAGTGCAATTAGATGACAATAAGAGGGTTTATAAATATACTAAATCTAAATTAACTGAAGATGATTTAGAAAAAAGTGTTTTGGATGTAAAAAATATATTAAAAAATGAAAAAAGTAAAGATATAGATATTAGATATAGTGAAGCGGGGGTATTAGGTACGGCTTTAGCAAGATCACCTTACAGCAAAAATGGACTTTTAAGCTATGAGGATGTAAATTTTGCTGTAATGAATTATGACTCCGGTGTATACCTAATTCTTGGAACACCAATAATTTATAGTTCTTATTAAGAAGTATGGGATGGAGGATAATATGGAAAAAATAATAGTTAAAGGTGGATATAAACTAAAAGGTGAGGTTAACATAAGTTCTGCTAAGAATTCGGTGTTACCTATAATAGCTGCTAGTATACTAAGTGGAGATCTTTCTATCATTGAAAATGCACCTATGTTAGAGGATGTTTTTGTTATCTGTGACGTGTTAGAATCTTTAGGTGCTTCAATAGAGATTAATAAACAAAACAATAACATAACTATTAAA
>CAYYWN010000247.1:0-3941 GCA_964474485.1 uncultured Clostridium sp.
TGACAGTACTCCGCATAACATCTTTGTTAATGTGGATTTTCCTGCTCCGTTAGGGCCAATTAATCCACAGACTTCACCTGATTTTATAGAAAAAGAGACATCATTAAGTGCTTGAATACTTCTTTTCTTTCTTTTAAACAGAGAGTCCCCTTTTTCAATTATTCTGTACTCTTTTGATACACTATTTAATGAAATTTCCATTTTACACCCCTAGATAACAGAATTCATCCTTACCTTCAAATGTTCCTGTAAAATATTTTGACGAAACAGGACATCCACCACTACAATTTTTATTTGGTTTGCTAATTAGATTTTTTATTAGATTACTGCTTAATCTTTTTAATCTTTTAATTGAATTTATTTTTTTAGTATTTTTATTTAAGGTATTTGAAACATTTCAGAAAATTATTTTATTATATTTCACCATTCCACAAATTGTCTTTCCATACTATTTATTCCTACAAAAATTATACTCTAACCCTATAGTTTGAGTCAAGTAAAACTAGGAAACTGTTTTATTTAATTTGTCATACCACTTTTTAAGCGAAAAGTTTTTCAACCTTTTTACTTAATTATTTATTTCCTAACCTTTTCAACATCTGGAACATAACTTTTTAATAAAGAAAGTCTACCTTCTATAGAATATGCTCCTAATGTTGCAGGAATAAGAAAACTGTCACCTTTAAATATATCTTCACTTCCACCCTCATATACTATTCTTCCATTTCCTTCTACACAAGTAAATATATAAAATCTTTCTTTATCACTTGTCTCTTCTAGCTTATAATTTACATCATATAATTCTAAAGAAAAATACTTAGATAGACAATAATTTGTTTTATTGTATCCCTTTAATTCTGTTTTTAGACCCCTGCACTTTCCACCTTTTAATGAAAAATCTATTACATCTAGGGCCTTTTTTACATGTATCTCCCTGCCTCTATTATAATCATGGACTCTATAGGTAGTGTCACTATTTTGTTGTATTTCCACTATGACTATACCTTCACCTATAGCATGAACAAGACCACTTTTAACAAAAAATACATCACCTTTTTTTACTGGCACCTTATTTAAGTAAGGCTCTATATCTCCATGATTTAAAGCTTGCTTAAATTCATCTTTTGTACAATTTTTAGTTCCTACAATAATGTAGGCCTCTTCAAGAGCGTCTAGAACATACCAAGCTTCTGTTTTCCCAAACTCTCCTTCTACCTTTAAAGCATAATCATCATTTGGATGAACCTGTACTGATAAGTTTTCTTTTGCATTTATAATTTTTAAAAGTAAAGGAAAACTTTCTTTACTTATCTTTGTGCCTATAACCCTTTCTCCCAAAGTACTTATAAGTTCATCAAACTTCATACCTTTAAACTTGCCACTAGAGATTATACCCGTTCCATGCGGATGACAAGCAATATCCCAGCTCTCGCCTATATCTCCTTTAGGTAAATTATTTCGAAAATCTTCTATATCTCTACCACCCCACACTTTTTCAAAATAGATATTGTCAAATTTTATTGGATACATAGATATCACTCCTTACTATATTTATAGTAGCATACTAAATAACTTTTATATATTGTATAATCAATAGTAACTTTTTATAAAAAACTTCTATCTTCAATATAAGCACTGTAAAATTAAAATACTATGATAAATTTTTTTAGCTTTCACTTCATGGATTTACTATGCTATACTAATATAAGAAATTTATAAAATAAAAAGGTGATGTACTGATATGCCAACAAAGCCAATTAAAAAGGATACAAAGGGATCTAAATCTGTTTTCAAATTATTAATCATTATTTTTACTACATTATTTTTACTCTTAAGTTTTTCCTTTGCTTTTAAAGTAGGTAGCGAAAATACTTTTAATACTTTATCAAACTTTATAAATAATTCCTTATACTCTATTAATGGTGGCATTATAGATATAAAATCCTATTATCATGCTTTAAGTAATGGAGGTGAAAAAGGTGCTAATATAGATGAGATAATTATTACTTTAGGCGGAAAACTTAATTATAATGAGCCAATACCTACTACTTCTAAAGGTAAATTAAAATACTTAATGAATTTAGATAGTTTAGTAGACCAAGATACGATTACCTTCTTATCCCTTAACAAAAGTGCCCCTTTAAAAGCGTATGAACCCTTTACAAACAGTATTAATTCTTCTTTAGAGGTACTTAATTTATCAAATATTGAAGGAAACACTAACTTGGATTACCTAGAGAAGTCAAATGCCTTTAATATCTACAACACCCTAAATCTTAATGTAAAAGGTATAAATATAGTATTTTTTGAGTATGATGAATCGGTTATAAATAAAGATTCCTTATTAACCTTAAAAGAAGATATCTATGAATTAAAATCTAAAGGCAACTTGTTAATTCTAATTAGTAAAGCGCAAAAAGAAAACCTTAATGAAAGTAATAAAATAAGCCATTCTCTTATAAAATCTGGTGCAGATATAGTAATGTATTTAGATAGTACAAACTACTCTGTAGACCAATATAAAAATAAATTTATAATTAAAGGGTTACCTCCTTTAGTGTCTAAAGAAGAAGGAATACTCCCCTTACCTTTGTATCAAATTAGCATAGTCTTTTCTGAGAAAAAGCTTCTTTCTACAGGTATTAAAGTATCGCCTTTTAAATTAAATTATGAGTTATCAAATAATGTGTATATTCCACAACTATGTGACAAAAATCAAGGTAAATCACTTATTGAGCTATTAAATAGAGATAGTAAAAATTTAAGTTTCACTTTAAGTGATAAATTTAACTTTACAAACACTAATTCTTTAAATAAAAAATAAAAATAGTAGTTTAACTTATCTTTATGTAAATTGCTATCAATTAATGATATAAATAAAGATAAAGTCTACATATTCTTTCAAGGTGGTGTCTAAAATAAATATAAAATCTTTTTTTAGCATAATTACGTCTAAGCTAGTCTTAAAAATATCTAAAAGCTTTTTGCAAGGTGGTAGTAACTTTCCAGGTAAAGTAGCATTAAAATTAGATAAAGATATATTAAAGGTCATAAGCAGGGGCTATAAAACTATAGTTATAACAGGTACCAATGGCAAAACGACTACCACAGGTGCCACTGTAAATATATTTAGGCAGCAAGGTTATGAGGTTATAACTAATAATACTGGTGCAAATATGTTTCCTGGAATTGTATCTTGTTTTTTAGATAATTATAGTTTTTTCAAAACAAAATCTACAAAAGATAAAGTGGCAATTTTAGAGGTTGATGAGGCTAACGTTAAGTTTATAACAGAATATATTAAACCTGAAGTAATAAGCATAACTAACCTTTTCAGAGATCAATTAGATAGATATGGTGAAGTTTACATAACCTTAGAAAAAATTCTAGAAGGAATAAAAAAATCGCCTAACTCAACTTTAATATTAAATGGTGATGAATCACTTCTAGGCAATCTATCAGTACCAAACCCTTTAAGATACTATGGATTTAACAACTTTAACTTAGGTGATAAAACTATTGAATTAAATGCTGATGCAAAATTTTGCACTGTATGCAAATCTCCCTACAAATATAATTTTATAACCTATAATCACTTAGGTGACTTTTTTTGTGATAATTGTGGTTATAAAAAGCCTGATTTAGATTATCATATAGATGAAGTTATTACTTTAACGTCTAAGGGTTCCTCTTTTATTATAAATAATACAGAGTTCTTTATGCCTCAATCTGGAACTTATAATATATATAATGCCTTGTGTGCCTATTCTATAGCAAAGTCTTTTAATATTGAAGACTCTATAATATCTACTTCTTTATTAAAGCAAGATGCAAGTTTTGGAAGACAAGAATCTATAGATATAGAAGGCAAAGAGGTTAATATAATCTTAGTTAAAAATCCTGCAGGATTTCCGCAAGGAGAAAGAGGTACTCAAACAGGA
>CAYYWN010000248.1:0-3935 GCA_964474485.1 uncultured Clostridium sp.
AAGAACTTTGAACTACAGCTGTCATAGCTAATCCTGCTACAATACCAATAGCCCAATTGTCACCTATAGCAATAACTAGATCTTTAAACTGCTGAGACTCTGCGATTGGTTTCATGGCATCTCCCATTATTCCCATACCCATAAATAATATTCCGAATCCTAATATTATGTTACCAAATTCTCTTTTTTTTGTAGATTTTGAAAAAAGCACTATTGCTACACCTATACCTACAAATATCGGCGCTACTGTATCTAACTTAAATGCTACTAACTGCGCAGTTATAGTAGTACCTATATTAGCACCCATTATAACTCCTACTGCCTGGGATAAGTTCATAAGTCCAGCATTAACAAATCCTACTACCATTACTGTAGTAGCACTGCTACTTTGAACTACAGCTGTTACTACTGCCCCTACTAATACGCCCATAAATTTATTAGAAGTAGCTTTTTCTAATATACTTTTTAGCCCTTCACCAGCTGCATTTTCTAGCCCATCTCCCATAAGTTTCATACCATACAAAAATAAACCTAGACCGCCTATTAATCCAATTATAATTGTCATCGCATTCAAACCATATTCCCCCATTGTAATTTACTTTTATCATAAAAATAATACAATATATTTTTATGTATGTTAATAGAATCTTATAACTTTTAACCTAATCTTAATATAAGCATACATTTTTTGTAACCTAGTTATTTATTTAATAAAATAACTGCTTTTTAATTATACATTATTAGTTTTCACTATATTCCATTATTTTATCAACCGTTTATAAATATTTATTAAATAAAACTCAGATAACTCCAACTAATACTTTAAAAAGTGATCTATATAGTTCAATAGATTAGACTAAGGGTTATGAAAACATTACAGTTGAGGGAAAAATATAAATATTAAATTACGCTGAATACATAAAAACAACTGTGAAGGATTTAAGTTTTAACACTATAAATAAAACCCGCAAACGTTAATGTTTGCGGGTTTCTTAATTTTATTAATACTATCTCTTTGAAAATTGTGGTGATCTTCTAGCTTTCTTAAGACCGTATTTCTTTCTTTCTTTCATTCTTGGGTCTCTTGTTAAGAATCCTGCCTTCTTAAGTTCAGGTCTTAAATTTTCATCAGCTTTAACTAATGCTCTTGTAATACCGTGTCTTATAGCTCCGGCTTGACCTGTATATCCCCCACCATGTACATTTACTAAAACATCAAATTTACTTTTAGTTTCAGTTAAAACTAATGGTTGATTAGCTATAACTCTTAGAGTTTCTAATCCAAAAAATTCTTCTATGTCTCTGTTATTTATAGTTACTTTTCCTTCACCTGGTATAAGTCTTACTCTTGCTACAGCTTTCTTTCTTCTACCAGTTGCCATATATTGAACTTTAGCCATTTAAAATTTCCTCCTCTCGCGTCCTATTAGTATTTAAGTTCTAAAACTTCTGGCTTCTGTGCTTGTTGATCATGCTCAGAACCTCTGTATACTTTAAGTTTTCTTAATGTTTGTCTTCCAAGTACTCCTGTTGGAAGCATTCTTCTTACAGCCTCTTCAAATGCATATTCTGGCTTCTTTTTTAATACTTCTCTGTAAGGTGTTTCCTTTAATCCTCCTGGATAAAATGAGTGATGTCTTAACATCTTTTGATCTAATTTCTTTCCAGTTAAAACTACCTTTTCAGCATTGATTACTATTACATAATCACCTGTATCAACATTTGGTGTAAATGTTGGTTTGTGTTTTCCTCTTAATATAGATGCTACTTGGCTGGCAACTCTACCTAATGGTTTTCCTGCTGCATCAACTACATACCATTTTCTATCAACTTCTCCTGTTTTAGCTATGTATGATTTCATCTTTTTCCCTCCCTGAACTTCTTATATAGACTTTTCTCATTCTTCTATTTCTATGTGAAGATCCAACCCTTGAGGATCTTATACACTTAGTAAATATAGTTTTTTCAAACATTATCATTATAATACAATCTTCCTGGCGTGTCAATGTATTTTATTAAATTAATAAAATACTTTTTCTAAACAAAGCCCTGATGACAGAACTGCTTTCCCTGATTTAGATCTATCCTTTGATTCTATTATATATGCTATCTGTTTTGGCGGTATTTTACCTTTTCCCACCTGAACTAAAGTACCTACTATTATTTTAACCATATTATATAAAAATCCATCTGCTGTTATATAGACTTTTATATAATCATTTTCTTTGTATATTTCTATATCTTTAATGGTTCTAATACTTGTTTTAACAGAGCTTCCCATATTTTTAAATGCAGAAAAGTCCTGTTTACCTAAAAAATATTTACTTGCTTCTATCATTATATCCACATTTAAAGGTTTCTTAACATGATATACATAATTTCTATATAATGCTGGAACACTTTCCCTATTAAATATAGTATAGGAGTACGTCTTTGCTATACAACTATATCTAGCGTGAAAGTCGTTTTCTACCTCTTCTGATCTTAATATAATTATATCTTCTGGTAAATTTAGATTTATAACATTTTTAATTTTATCCGGTGGTATGGTTGATCTAGTGTAAAAATTTAGTACAAAAGCTTTTGCATGTACCCCAGCATCTGTTCTACTACATCCTATTACGTTTAAGCTTTCCCCAGTGGATTTAAATATAGCCTCTTCAATCTTTTGTTGAATGGTTATGGCATTATTTTGCCTTTGCCACCCACTATAATTGGTTCCATCATACTCCACTATTAATTTTATATTTTTCATTATACTATCCAACTATATATAATATATTGCTATGGATAATGTTGCTAAAGAAAGGTATATTATAGCAGCCATTAAATCAATGCTTTGCATTTTAAGTTGTTTCATTCTAGTCCTACCTTCTCCGCCCCTATAACACCTTGACTCCATAGCCATAGCAAGTTCATCTGCTCTTCTAAAAGAACTTATAAATAGTGGAACAAGTAATGGTATTAATCCTTTTGCTTTATTAATTATATTTCCACTATCAAAATCAGCACCTCTGGCCATTTGTGCTTTCATTATTTTATCAGTTTCATCCATTAGTGTAGGTATAAATCTTAATGCTATAGTCATCATCATTGCTAGCTCATGAGCTGGAAGACCTATCTTTTTAAACGGATTTAAAAGTCTTTCAATTCCATCTGTAAGTTCAATGGGGGAAGTTGTTAATGTAAGTAAAGATGTTCCTAATATTAAAAAGATTAATCTTAATATCATAAATCCTGCTGTGCTTAATCCTTCTTTATATATCTTTATAAATTTCCATTGAAATATAAGTTCAGTACCTTCTACCATAAATAAATTTAAAATAGCAGTTATTAATATAAGTACGAAAACTGGCTTTAACCCTTTATATAAATATGTTGGTGATAGCTTTGCCACTAAAACCGTAGCCGCTATGAATGTAACTACAAACATATATCCACTGAAGCTTTTGATTAAAAATAATTGGATTATAAATAATAATGATATTAATATTTTAGTCCTGGGGTCTAATTTATGAACAAAAGATTCCCCTGGTACATATTGTCCTATTGTAATATCTTTTATCATAAGTTCTTTCCCCCTATAAGTTAGCTTTCTTAGTATTATCTAAATATTTCAAAATGGCTTCCTTAGCTTGATCAACTGTAAATATCTCTTTTTCTATCTCAATGCCTTTATTTCTTAATTCTTGAACTAGGTAAGTAATTTGAGGAGCTGCTAGACCAACCTCTTCTAATTTATCTACCTTTTGAAATATCTCTTTTGGATTTCCATCTAAAATACAGGTTGCCTTATTCATTACTATAATTCTATCTGCTACTTTAGCCACATCTTCCATACTATGTGAAACTAATATTATAGTCATATTATAGTCTTTATGTAAAGTTTTAATTTGAGACAAATTTAGAAATGGTTTTTATCAGGTAGTCCATAT
>CAYYWN010000249.1:0-3926 GCA_964474485.1 uncultured Clostridium sp.
AAAACCTAGAATTAAATATATCAAAAAAATAAAATCTTATAACTTTCGGGACCTACTTCGATTATCTATTCCTTCTTCTATGCAAGAAGCTGCCTTTACTACAAGTAGAATCCTAAGCAATTTAATGGTAATTAGTATGGGAACAGTGGCCTTCGCAGCTAACCAAATAACAACTACCATAGAGTCCATATCTTTTATGCCAGGTTGGGGGTTTGCTGTTGCAGCAACCACATTAGTTGGTCATAAGGTTGGAGAAGGCAATCTAGAAAAGGCAGAAAAATATGCTAAGTTATCTATGATTTTAGGAACATCTTTTATGATTATGTCTTCCTTACTATTTTTAATAGTACCAAATGGACTGATTAAGTTATTTATAAAACCTAGTGAAGTAGATGTTATAAACCTTGGAACACTTTGCCTTATGATAGCAGCTATAGAACAACCATTTATGGCTATTTCCATGATAGCGGGAGGAGCTTTCAAAGGCCTTGGGAATACAAAGACGCCCTTTAAGGTTTCTATAATATCTAGCTGGATAATAAGGCTTCCACTTATGTATATTGTTATATATAAACTACATCTAAATGTAACTTGGGTATGGATTGTAACTTCTCTGCAATGGATATTTGATGGTAGTATCATATATTACTTTTACAAAAAGAATCTAAATAAAAACTTGGTTAAATAAAATATAGCTATCTAAATAAACTTATATGCCTATAAATATAAAACAGCTGATTTAACAAAATTCATGTTAAAGACAGCTGTTTTATTTATATCATTTTATATTTCTTCTATTTAGTCCTATTTTTAATAACCTTTTAGAAAACTGTGTATAACTAACTCCATATTATTTAAGTATGATTAATTTCTAGAATAACTTATTCTATTCTTCCGTATACTTCTTGCCCTTTATTATTTATATAATAAATAAGTAAAGCTATAATTGATGATACTATCATAACCAAAGATATAAATCCTATTAATAACGTTGGCTTTAATTTTAAGAATAAGTATATATTTAATCCTCCAATTAAAATTGATATTACAAAACTTATAAATGAATTAAAGTTTTGTTTAACTGCCTTTTGTTCATTATCCCAGTTAAGTTTTGGCCTATTTATATCAATTATGACACCTAGCGTAGAGGTTAAAGCATTCGCTAAAATGGACATTATTAATATGGATATAACAAGACTAAATGGCAGCTTCAAGATAATTAGCATTACAGTGATTAATATAATGCTTATCATATTTACAATAACAGAAGATATTATTTTAGAAAAGATCTGTTCTCTATAAGTAATTGGTATATACTTATTTATAAACATAAGCTCTCCTTCCCTCGATATGGAAGTAGAAGCCATAGCATTAGCACCACTTATAAATAAAATCACGCTAAAGGCTACGCCAAAAATAATTCCTATTAAACTAGGATCCTTTATCTCACCTGTGACCTTTGTTAGCATCTGTATATTTTTAGGATCCATAAGTCCATATACTATCATAAATATAGGAAATACAATCGTCCCAACTACACAATTTAACAAGAATGCCGGTGTTCTAAATACAACTCTTAATTCTTTTATTACATATGATTTTACTTTTGAATTTTCAGAAGTTATTTTATCTAATTGTGTAGATTTCAATTGTTTCCTTTTAGCAAAAGATTCAGATGACCCCATTACTCCTTTAAAATAAAGAATTCTTGCTAGTATCATAAATATGGCAAAGGCTATTACAGTTATGAGCACGAATAATAATAAGTTCATGATGCCTTTATTTACTGAAGTTGAAACTAAGGATAATGCTGCTAATTTAGATGTAGGAAACATCCCTCCAAGTAAATTCATCATTGAATTATTACCTTTAGCTAAAACTTCAAGTAGGTTTTGCTCTCCCATATTAGATGAACTAGCTTTTTGAACTAAAAGGTTTACTCCAAGCCCTGAAAATATAGCAAGTATACCCCCTACAACCCTAAAAGCATCTTTATGTTTTCCTAAATTGGTGAATCTCATTATAACCATATTTAATATTGAAGATAGTACTAGTGGTACAACAGGTAGCAGTAAAAATATAATTATAGAAATCATCCAATAACTTATTCCCGTATTAGCTTTAACACCATATCCAATAATTACAGGTAAAAGCACGATAAGCTCAGTTAAATATTCATATATTAAAACTGTTATGAACTTAGCTGAAAGTATTTCATCTGCTTTTAAAGGTAAGGGTAAAAGAGCCTCAATATCCTTAGAAAAGTAAAATGTAGTAAGCACATATATAATCCCAAATATAAAAATAATAAAGCTAACCATAGAAAATGCTAGACTTAAAATTATACCTTCTTGTCCAATTACAGCAAAATCTTTATATATAGATGCGGTAAAAGTACCTATAGGTACACCTATGGACATTACAAGTATTAATCCTAAGAATATATTTAAAATAATTGATGGAAATTTACCTTTTCGCTTTCCTTCACTTCCACTTCCATTTTTGAACAATACCTTAATCAATATAAATATCTTACTCATTTTCAGTCATCTCCAAGAATATATTTTCTAATGAAGAATTTTCTTTCATATGTTGTTTTATCTCTTGAAGCGTTCCACAAAATAATATCTTACCTTTATTTATTATGGCTATTCTATCGCAGACCTTTTCTGCAACCTCAAGTACATGTGTAGAGAAAAATACTGTATTACCAGAAGCTGCATGTTCTTTCATCATCTCTTTTAACATATATGAAGACTTTGGATCAAGCCCTGTAAGTGGCTCATCTAATATCCATATAGATGGATCATGTATAAGTACTGCCATTATCACTATCTTTTGCCTCATACCGTGTGAGTAACTTTGTATTTTATCTCCTAAAGCATTATTCATCTCAAACCTACGAGATAAACTCTCAATTCGCTCTTTCCTTAACTCTTTTGGAACTTCGTATAAATCAGCCATAAAGTTAAGATACTCTATACCTTTTAATCTTAAAAACATGTCTGGATTATCAGGAACGAATCCAAATTGTTTTTTCGCCTCTATTGAATTATCTTTTATATTTATACCATTTAGCTTTATTTCTCCTGAATCCTGACTTATAATACCTGTCATCATTTTTATTGCAGTAGTTTTCCCAGCACCATTTGGACCTAAAAATCCAAATATTTCTCCATCTTTTATAGTTATATTTATACCATCTACAGCTTTGGTTGTGCCATTATAACTTTTACTTACATTATTAAGTTCTATCATATTTAATCTCCTCCTTCATATTATGTATGTATTAAATATAATTTTATATTAAACCTCATCTATTATCAACATTAAAAAACACGCATTAAGTGGTATTAGATACCTTTTAATGCGTATTATTAAACCGCATCTCTGCTTTTCATATTAATTCTAATTTAATACCAATATAAATTAACTAAAATATAGATTAACTAAAGTCACTGATATTATTATAGCTGTTATATCCGCCATAATAGCTGCCCATAAAGTATGCCTTATTTTTTTTACACCAACTGCTCCAAAGTATACAGTTACAGTATAAAATATAGTTTCTGTTGATCCCATAAGTATGGATGCTATAAGTCCTATTTTACTATCTGCTCCATACTCCTTAATAGTTTCAGTAAATACTCCTAAAGCTCCACTTCCTGAAAGTGGCTTTATAAAAATTAATGGTACCAATTCTGCGGGAACACCTATTACACTCATTATAGGTTTAAATAGTCTTACCAAAAGGTCTAAAGCTCCTGACTGCCTAAATATAGTGACTGCTAAAAGCATAGCTAAAAGATATGGAAAGATTCTAAAGCAAACACTTACCCCATCCTTTGCCCCCTCAACAAAACATTCGTATATCTTTACGCCTTTTATCCCCCCATAACCTACTATAGCTCATATAATTATAGGTA
>CAYYWN010000250.1:0-3901 GCA_964474485.1 uncultured Clostridium sp.
TTCTGGCATGCTATTGTCCTCTTTGTAGTTTCCTATAAAAAGTAAGCCAGCTAACCAACTAAACACCTCTCTAGTTTAATATCCTTAAGGACGTTGTTTAAATACCCTTTACGGACGCACTCCTACTCCGCCTTTTTGATTAAAAATACATATTATCTTCATAATTTAGCTTTTATACACTAAGTACTCATTATTGTATTTAGCATACTTAAGCATACACCTCCTCTCTCTTATCCTCATTATATATTTTACTGGTACATATTTAAAGCTTAATTTAAATATTTATTTGTTTCACGTGAAACATTTCATTTTTAGCATAAAAAGATACACCCTCATATTATGTTTTACATATAACATATGAGAATGTATCCTTTTTATCTTGAATTATTTAAAATATGCAAATGCTGAATTTATACTTTACTTTTTAGGTATTTTAATAGTAACTTCTATAAATTCATCACAATCCTTAGAATCATATTTTGCTATAATTCCATACTTATCAAATACTTGCTTTATTGTATTTATGTAAACCTTAGGTGAGAATATACCTTTAATCCTCTTCTTACCGTCTTTAGATACTTTATCACTGGATATCTTAATTAATTCTTTGTTTATTAACTCCTCTGAACCTTTTACATTTAAAGAGTTTCTTATAACTATATTCAATACCTTTTCTTGCAGTTTTTCTGTAGGCAACTTTAACAAAGCTCTAGCATGACGTTCGGTGAGTTTATTATCTAAAACTACTTTCCTTATATTTTGGGACAACTTCAAAAGCCTAAGCTTATTTGCAATGGTAGATTGCTTCTTTCCTATAACTGAAGCTAATTGCTCTTGAGTATATCCGTGTTCTTTTATGAGGTTAAAGTACGCTTCTGATTCCTCCATATAATTCAAGTCTTCCCTTTGTAAGTTTTCTAATAATGCTATAGCTGCAGAATCTCTGTCAGAAATATCAACTATTATAGCTGGAACTTTAGAAAGACCTAGTTTTTTAGCTGCTCTTAATCTTCTTTCCCCTGCCACTAGCTCATATCTTCCCTCTCTCATCTTTCTTACAGAGAGAGGTTGTATTATACCATAAGATTCTATAGACTCCGCCAATTCCGCTATAGCTTCTTCATCAAAGTACTTTCTTGGCTGGTATAAGTTGGGTAATATAAGATTAGGTTCGATATATGTTATTTCATTGTGCATATTCCATACCATCCCTTGCTTCTTCCATTTGTTAATACTTTCTATATTAACAATAAAAACCCTCTTTTATTCCATAAAAATCATTTTACAAATTATATCATATTTTTACATATTCATAAATAAATCTTACTTTAAAGGCTTTTTAGTCATAGAACCTGAGTTCCTTGGGTAAATACTTGGAGTTAAACTTACCTTTTTTATAATTACTAAATTATGATTTAAATCACTATCTTCTATATTTACAGGTATGATCTCTTGTACCTTTCCCCCTAATATGGATATAGCTCTTTTAGCTACATCTAACTCTTCTTCAATGCTTGGTCCTTTTAATGCTACAAAGTACCCACCTACCTTAACATAAGGGAGACATAATTCAGATAAAGTACACATATTAGCTACTGCTCTTGATGTTGCTATATCAAACTTTTCTCTATACTCTTTAACTCTTGATAATTCTTCCCCTCTTCCATGTATTGTAGAAAAATTATTTAAAGATAATTGTTTTATTACTTCATCTAGAAACTTAACCCTTTTATTTAATGAATCCAGTAAAACAACATTACAATCTTCTTTCATGATCCCAATAGGGATTCCCGGAAATCCTGCTCCAGTTCCTACATCAATTATACTTTTAGCTTCCTTAAATCCTTGAAACTTAAAAGCCTTTATACAATCAATAAAATGTTTCTTAACTATATCATTATCTTCTATTATAGCTGTTAAATTTATCTTATTGTTCCATTCCTTCAAAATATCTTTATAAAGCATAAATTTATTAAAGCTTTCTTCATTAAAATCTAAATTTACATCTTCAGATGCAGTTTTCATTAAATCATAGAAACCCATACTTACCTCCAAATTAATTTTTATATTAACTTTCACTTCTAAGGCTATATTTATGTTCAAGGTATATTAAGAGTACTGATACATCAGCTGGTGAAACACCTGATATCCTTGATGCTTGACCTATGCTTATAGGCTTAACAGTATTTAACTTTTGAATTGCCTCTATTCTTAGTCCTTTTATCTTAGGATAATCTATATCCTTTGGTATCATTTTAGATTCAAACTTCTTAAATTGACTAACTTGTTCCATTTGTTTTTCTATATAACCCTCATATTTAGATACTATATTTACTTGATCCATAACATCCTTTGGAAGTACTGGTCTTTCTTTATCTAGCGGCTCTACTATATAATAATCAAGCTCCGGTCTTTTTATTAACTCATATAGGCTTATTGGCTTTTTCAATTCTGTAGTTCCTAATGTTTCTAAACATTCACTTGTTTCTCTTTTGCTTGTTACTTGAATACTCTTTAATCTATTAAGTTCATTTTCTATTTTATATTTTCTATTTTTATATCTTAAATATCGATCCTCTTTAACTAAACCTATCTTGTATCCAATCTCTGTAAGTCTTAAATCTGCATTATCCTGTCGTAATAACAATCTATATTCTGCTCTTGATGTCATCATCCTATAAGGTTCATTAGTACCTTTTGTAACTAAGTCATCAATTAAAACTCCTATATAACCATCAGATCTAGCTAATATAAGTTGATCTTCATTTTTTATTTTCATAACGGCATTTATACCTGCTATTAATCCTTGTGCTGCTGCTTCCTCATATCCAGATGTACCATTTATTTGTCCAGCTCCAAATAACCCATTAACCCTTTTATACTCAAGTGTAGGCTTTAATTCTAATGGATCTATACAATCATATTCTATAGCATATCCTGTTCTCATTACTTCAACATTTTGAAGCCCTGGTATAGTCTTTAGCATATTAATTTGGACTTCTTCTGGAAGTGAACTAGACATACCCTGAACATACATCTCCTCAGTATCTTCACCTTCTGGCTCAATAAATATTTGATGTTGAAGCTTATCTGGAAATCTCATTATCTTATCCTCTATAGAAGGACAATATCTAGGACCTACTCCCTCTATAGAACCATTATACATAGGAGATCTTTCTATGTTTTCTCTAATTACATTATGAGTTTCTTCATTAGTATAAGTTAAGTAACAAGACATCTGACTTTTAGTTATATCATCACTCATGAATGAAAATGGAACTATTGTACTATCCCCCTTTTGTTCTACAGTTTGGGAAAAGTCTACAGAGTTTTTATTTATACGCGCAGGTGTACCTGTTTTAAATCTTCTAAGATCAAATCCTAGGTTTATTAGAGAGTCACTAAGGCTCATAGAAGGTGCAAGTCCATTAGGCCCACTATAATAACTAACCTCACCAAAAATTACCTTACCCTTTAAATAAACCCCTGTTGCGAGTACTACAGCCTTAGCTTTGAAATATGCACCTGTTCTTGTTACTACTCCAATTACCTTTCCATCTTCTACATCTATATGATTTATTTCAACTTGTTTTATATCTAGATTTTCTTGCATCTCTAAAACATGTTTCATTCTATGTTGATATTTAGTTTTATCTGCTTGAACTCTTAAAGAATGAACAGCAGGCCCTTTTGATGTATTTAGCATTCTAGATTGTATAAATGTATGATCTATATTGATAGCCATTTCTCCACCTAGGGCATCTATTTCTTTTACTAAATGTCCTTTTGCTGTACCTCCAATATTAGGATTACAAGGCATAAGGGCTATACTATCTAAATTCATTGTAGCCATAAGTGTTTTTTGACCCATTCTCGCAGAAGCTAGTGCAGCCTCACACCC
>CAYYWN010000251.1:0-3881 GCA_964474485.1 uncultured Clostridium sp.
ACTTTCCTTAAATTCTTTCATAACAGTATCTGTAACAAATGGATTTGGTGCTATAACACCCATACCACCTGTGTTAGGACCTTCATTATTATCTAATATTTGTTTATGATCTTTTGCAGATATAAAAGGAATTAATGTATCTCCATCGGTAATTGAAAGTATAGAGGCTTCCACACCTTCTAAGAACTCTTCAATTATAACTTTTTTACCAGAACCATTAAATATATCATTAATCATGAAATCTTCAATTACTTTTTCTGCCTCTTTAAAAGAATTACATATAACAACGCCTTTACCAGCTGCCATTCCATCTGCTTTTATGACACATGGATACTTACAATCTTTTAAATACTCTAATGCCTTTGGTGCAAAGGTAAAGCTTTCATATTCAGCTGTGAGTATTCTATACCTTTTCATAAATTCTTTTGAAAAGTCCTTGCTTCCTTCTAAACGAGCTGCCTTTTTTGAAGGTCCAAATATTTTAAGTCCTTCTTTATTAAACTCATCTACAATTCCCTTTATCAGTAGCTCTTCTGGACCAACTATGGTAATATAAATTTCATTTTCCTTAGCAAACCTTAGCAGTTCTTCTATGGTCTTTTCCTTTATATTTTCGCATTTATTTTCTATTGCAGTACCTCCATTTCCTGGAGCACAATATATTTTTTCTACCTTAGGATTTTGTGATAGCTTAAAGGCCATAGCATGTTCTCTTCCTCCAGAACCAATCAATAATATGTTCATATTATCCTCCTTTTTTAATGCTTAAAATGTCTTATCCCGGTAAGCACCATTGATATTCCAAGTTCATCACAAGCCTTAATTGAATCTCTATCTTTAATAGATCCTCCCGGTTGAATTATAGCTTTTATACCATGACTTGCTGCCTCTTTTACTACGTCATCAAAGGGGAAAAATGCATCAGAGGCTAGTACTAAGGATCCCTTACCTCTTTCTAAAGCTTCCTTTGCTGCCCAAATTCTATTGACTTGTCCTCCGCCAATCCCTAAGGTTTTCCCAGCACTTGCTACTACAATGGCATTAGACTTAACATATTTAACTACCTTCATTGCAAATATCATATCTTTTAACTCTTCTTCTGTAGGCACTACTTTAGTTACCACTTCTAAGTCTTTAATTAAGTCCTTATCTTCTTCCTGCACTAAAAGACCACCATCTACAGACACTAAAGCCTTACTATTTATAGGCTTATTATTACATTTGATTACCCTTAAATTTTTCTTTTCCCTTAAAACTTTAAGAGCTTCCTCTTCAAAGTCAGGAGCTACAACAATTTCTAAAAATATCTCTATTAACTTCTCAGCAGTAGCCCTGTCTAACTTTTTGTTAAAGGCTACTACACCACCAAATATAGATATATCGTCGCATTCATAGGCTTTTGTGTAAGCCTCTAAGTTATCCCTGCCTAAGGCAGCTCCACAGGGGCTATTATGTTTTAAAGCACAACAAGCTCTATCAGAAAATTCCATCACAACTTTAAAGGCTATATCTAAATCCTTTATGTTATTATAGGATAGTTCTTTACCATTTAATATTTCTATATTATTCATGGTACCTTCTTCTAATAAAGAGTGGTAATAAGCAGCCTTTTGGTGAGGATTTTCTCCATATCTTAAATTATTAGATTTTCTATATACTAAATTCATATATTCTGGATACTCTTTACTATCCTCTAATAAAAGGTTACTTATAGCTCCATCATAAGCACTAGTTAAATTAAATACCTTTCCTGCTAAAATCTTTCGAGTATTATAACTTACATCTCCAGTTAAATTTAATTCTTTTATTATAGACTTATAATCCTTTTTATCTGAAACTACTATTACATCCTTAAAGTTCTTAGCGGCAGCTCTTAACATTGTAGGTCCACCAATGTCTATAAACTCCACCTTTTCTTCAAATTCTATATCTTCTTTATACTTTTCAAAAAAGGGATATAAATTAACTACAACTATATCTATTAGTTCTATGTTCTTTTCTTTTAATACTTTTATATGAGAGGGTTCTTCTCTTTTTGCTAGTATGCCTCCATAAATATTAGGATGCAAAGTTTTAACTCTTCCTTCTAGCATTTCCTCGAATCCCGTTACTTCCTCTACATCTATAGCTTCAATATTATTTTCTTTTAAATATTTTAATGTTCCCCCTGTAGATATTATCTCTACATTAACACTCTTTAAAAATTTAGCGAAATCTACTATACCTTCTTTGTCATATACACTTATTAAAGCTCTTTTCATGAAATTAAATTCCCCTCCTAATTTAAGATAACTTTTCTACTCTTAATTGTATTTTAATTTTTAACTTTATCTTCGCTTATAAGTTTAATACCTTCTAAAAGGCATCTATGTTCTTCTTTAAGTACCTTTTCTTGTAATGTTTTCGGACTTTCTTCCCCAGTTATATTTAAAGATCTTTGAAGAATTATAGTACCCATATCTACATCATTACTAACAAAATGAAGTGTACACCCAGTAATTTTATCGCCTGAATTTAAAACAGCTTCATGAACCTTTATTCCATACATACCCTTACCACAAAACTTAGGTATTAAAGATGGATGTATATTTATTATCTTATTTTTGTAACTCTCTAATATTTTTCCTTTTAATATAGAAAGAAATCCTCCAAGAATAATTAAATCTACCTTTTCTTTTGTTATTTTTAGTATTTCATCACCTATATTTTCTCTATAGATGTTTTTATCTAATATATAAGAAGGAATACCTTGTAGTTTAGCTTTACTAAGTCCTTTTGCTTTTGGGTTATCGCTAATTACCATTTCAATTACACAATTAAGTTCTTTTTCATTTATTTTATCTATTATATATTGAAGATTAGTACCTGTACCGGAAATAAGAAAAGCTATTCTAAGCAAATCCCATCACCTCCAGAAACAATAGACCCTATTACATAAGCTTTTTCTCCCATTAAAGATAATTCTTTAACTACTTTTTCTTTTAAATTATCTTCTACACATAATACAAACCCTATACCCATGTTAAAAGTATTATAAGCATGATCTTCATCTACACCCTTTTCCATTAAATACTTAAATATAGTTGGTATTTCATAGCTATTTCTATTTATTTTAGCTGAATATCCCTTTGGAACCATTCTTGGAATATTTTCAAAAAATCCTCCACCAGTTATATGAGCCATTCCTTTAATCTTAAACTTTTCTAATATGCTAAGTACTGGCTTTACATATATTTTTGTAGGTGTCAATAAAATATCCCCTAATTTTTGACCTTCTATCTCTACTTCAAAATCATCTATGAGCTTTCTTATAAGAGAATACCCATTACTATGGGGTCCTGAAGATGCTATTCCTACTAGAGCATCTCCTTCCTTTATATCTTTTCCGTTTATTATTTTGTCCTTTTCTACAACTCCTACAGAAAATCCAGCAATATCATATTCTCCATCCTTATAAAATCCTGGCATCTCAGCAGTTTCGCCTCCAACTAAGGAGCATCCCGACATTAAGCAACCATCAGATACTCCTTTAACTATATCTGAAGCCACACTAGCATCTAACTTCCCACAAGCTATATAATCTAAAAATAATAAGGGCTTTGCTCCGTGGCATAAAATATCATTAACACACATAGCCACACAGTCTATACCAAAAGTATCATATTTATTCATAGCAAAGGCTATTTCTAGCTTTGTTCCAACCCCATCTGTTCCAGAAACTATAACAGGATTTTTATACCCTTTAGGGATTTCAACCATGGATGCAAAGCTACCTATACTATTTAAAACTAAACTACTCATAGTTTTCTTAGCATGAGACCTTATTTTTTTTACTGCTTCATAGCCTTCCTCTATATTTACCCCTGCTTCTTTATATGTGA
>CAYYWN010000252.1:0-3873 GCA_964474485.1 uncultured Clostridium sp.
ACAACTACCTACACCTATTATTATTCAAACGAGCGTGTAGAATAATCCATATGACTTTATCTTTTTATTAGAACCCATGATTACCTCCCCATTTCACCTTTATTATTTTGTCTTACTTTATCTCCTGTTTTCATATACTGTGGTCTCTTTGTAAAGTACCTTACAGGATATTTGAAAATGGTGTCTTTCATATCACCTTTATTTAAATTTACAATAGGAGATAAATATGATATTCCGAAACTCTCCAATTTAACTAAATGTGCTAAGGTGACCATACCCCCAAGGGCTATACCATAAAGCCCCAATATGGATGCCATTATAATAAAAGCAAATCTTATAATTCTAAAAGCAAAGGATATCTCATAATTAGTTGTGGTAAAACTAGTGATTGCTGTTAAGGCCACTATTATTATCATAATGGGGCTAACTATACCCGCACTTACAGCAGATTGCCCTATAACAAGGCCTCCTACTATTCCTATAGTTGCTCCTATAGGCCTTGGTAACCTTATAATAGCTTCCATCAGTAAAGCTAAACTTATCTCCATTATTATAGCTTCTATAAATGCTGGAAATGGCACACCTTCTCTGGATGCCGCTATAGAGTATGCAAGCCTAGTCGGAATTATAGATGTATGATAAGATGTAATTGCTACATACAAGGGTGTGGCTAGCATTGATATAAATATAGCCAAGAGTCTTATTATTCTTACACTAGAAGAGTACATCCATCTTTGATAATAGTCATCTGGAGATTGAAAAAAATTAGCAAATATTGTTGGTACTAACAGTGCAAAAGGTGAATTATCTATTAAGACAGCAATTCTCCCTTCGAGTAATGAAGAAGACACTACATCAGGCCTTTCTGTTAATTGAATTTGGGGAAATAAACTCCACTGATCATCCTCGATTAGTTGTTCTAAGTGCCCACTATCTGAGATGCTATCTATATTTATAGACAGCAATCTTTCCATAAGCTCATTTAATGCATCATAGTTAACTATATCCTCTATGTACATTACCACTATATCTGTTTTAGATCTAACCCCTATACTTTTTGATACAGTCTTAAGACCTTTATCTCGAATACGCCTTCTTACTAAAGCTGTATTAAATCTTATAGTTTCAGTAAACCCTTCCCTTGAACCCCTTACTGATGTTTCATTGGCTGGTTCCCCTACGCCTCTATTTGGCCATGCTCTAGTTGCTAATACATAACAATTATTTAATCCCTCAATAAATAAAACTGTATCTCCTGAAAGTATAGAATCTACACATTTATTCATATCAGTTTCTTCTTTTAAGTCTGAAACCGTTAAAATTCTTTCCTTTATCTCTTCACTCTTAGTTATATCACTAGATTCTAGCATTAAACTTTCCATAACATAATCGTTTAATAATACTTTATCTGCTAATCCGTCTACATATATAAGCCAACATTGAAAACTTCCACATAAAAACTCTCTAAAAACTACATCAGAATTCTTTTGTAATATATCTTTTATATATTTAATGTTTTTATTCAAATCTTTGTTTATGTACCCTTTTAAAATTTTTCTCAATAAAATTACCGCCTTTAATCAAACTTTATTATTTTAAAAGTTGTAAATAAGCTAATTGACATAACTATCATAAATAAAGGTATAAATTTATACTTTTTATATAAATTTTCATCACCTTTTTTCAAAAAATACTTTTTATCCCAAAACAAAACGTATAAAGAAGATATTACTGTTAAAATCATAAAATATACATCAAAAATATCCTCCACCTATAAACCACCTCATTCTATTTCTTTTCTATATTGAAATATTAATTAAAACACTTTTATTACCTTATTAGTATTATCCTTAAATACTAAATTATGCATTTCTCTCATTTGAAATAAAAATTATATATCTTATTTTTCAATAAACCTAACATCTTAATTTACTTTTAGATGACATAAAATAACCCCCTAAGTATTTTAAATAAGGCATTATTTTGCCATATCTACTTAAGAGGCCACTCAGGCTACATTTAATTAAATTAATATTTTTTATTATTTTAATCAATATTTTATATTTTTATATTTATATAGTCCTAGTTATATATGTTTCTGGATACTTATTTTTCATATAATCATAACATCTTTGTGCTTTTAACATATCTTCAAACAAGCCAAATACTGTTGGCCCACTACCGCTCATTAAAGAACCTATTGCATCCATTTTAATCATAGATGTTTTTATTTCTCCAATAACCCTGTGCTTTTTTAATGTTACATTCTCTAAAACATTTTTCATATTCCAACATACAGATTTTAGGTCATCTTTCTTCATAAAATCAACTATGGCGTCTATATTTGGATGTTTATAAATCTTATCTGCCTTAAGGCTTGTATATACTTCTCTCGTAGAGACACCAAAGGGAGGTTTTACTAGAACTAAAATATGATTTTTAAAGGAAGGAAGCTTTGTTATCTTTTCTCCTATTCCTTCACATAGTGCAGTTCCTCCAGTTAGGCAGTAGGGCACATCTGCGCCGAGATTTAAAGCAATTTCTCTTAAATCCTTTAAAGGTGCATTAACCTCAAATAATCTATTCATCAAATTCAATACCGCGGCAGCATTAGTGCTTCCCCCTGCGAGTCCTGCTGATACAGGTATATTCTTCTTTATATCTATAAATACACCTTTCCTTATGTTATATCTTTTTATAAACTCTTCTGCAGCCTTATAAGCTATGTTTCTCTTATCTATGGGTACATAGCTTTTATTACACCTTATCTCTATACCTTTTTCTATAATTTCTATATTTATTACATCATAAATATCAATAGCTTGCATTATCATCTTTAATGTATGATACCCATCTTCTCTTTTACCTATTACATCTAGTGCAATATTTATTTTTCCATGAGCTTTAATCTCCATGTGGTCCCTCCAAAAACAATTTTAATAATTAGATTACTAATTTATTATAATATTAATATATATATACCTATATTATAATTTATTAGTCTATCTTGTAAAGATGTAAAAGATGAAGACTTTAAAAATCAGTATTAATATAAGCCTCTTTATTAATTAATAAAGAGGCTTATATTAATATAATCTATATTCAAAACAAAATCCTATATGACTTTTTCATTTTCTTTTGTTTTTTCTTCTATTGAAAGTTGATTTTTTTTAATTAAATCTCTAAGACATATATAATCTTCAAAAAATGCCATAACTAAATCTCCATTATTAGCATTGTCTATGGCCTTTTGGAGTGCTTTTTCTTCTTCCAATATTATTTCTATGTCTTTATGACTTTTACAAGAAGAAATAGCTCCTTTATGAAGAATCCTTGCAACTTCTCCTTTTTTTCTTCCTCGTTTATCTTTGTCCTCCTTTATATATATATGATTAAAGTTTTCTGCTGAAAACTTTCCAAGTTCCAGTATACATTCATCTGTCCTATCTCCTGGCAGTCCAATAACACCTATTAATTTACTATATTTCATCTTTTTTAAACCAGCTACCACTGCCTTATACCCATCTAAATTATGACCATAGTCTAGTACTACAGTTACTCCATTTACTTCATACATATTAAACCTGCCTGGATTATTATTTTCATCACTTTTAAAAGACTTAACACCCCTACTTATCATGCAGTAGTCTATTTTAAGTCCTACTAAAGTTGCTACAGCTGCTAAAGCATTTTCAATATTATAATCTAAGTTACCTTGTAGTGTTATTGGAATATCTTTCACTTCAGCAATATGAAATATCTTTTTTCCCTTTTCTACATAAATAGCATTGTCATATATATATACACCATACCCGCCTTTTTTAATGTTTTCTTTAAGGTATATATTTTCTTTGTCTTTAGAAAATAATATAA
>CAYYWN010000253.1:0-3870 GCA_964474485.1 uncultured Clostridium sp.
TCGGACGTATATGACGTATATAGTGTATAGCTTTTATAAAAATAAAGAGAGTTTTATACATTATGAAATACATATTTAAGTATTATTTTTTCATATACTTAATAGCTTTTATAATTTTACAGAATTAATTAAAAAAATTAGTGAAATTTAAGGCAAAACTATTGTATAAGCTATGTAATTATGATATATTTTTATACGAAAATTATATTTTCGACTACTATTTAATAAATATCTTCTTTGCCTTAAAAAGGTGGGGAAGTTTTCTTTTTTATAAAAAAACAAATGTAAAGTAAGGAGTTGAGAATAAATTGGTGAATAAAACAATTGTTCAATTAGTAGATGCGTTTAAATCCTATGAAAAGAATGGAGAACCAGTGGTTAAAGGCATATCTCTTGATGTAAAAGAAGGAGAGTTCTTAACTATTTTAGGTCCTAGTGGCTGTGGAAAAACTACAACTTTAAGGATGATAGCAGGATTTGAAGAATTAACTAGTGGAAATATATATATTGACAAGGAAGAGGTTTCTTTAAAGGCACCTTATGAAAGAAGTGTTAATACAGTATTTCAAAATTACGCTTTATTTCCTCATCTTAATGTTTTTCATAATATTGCCTTCGGACTTACTATGAAAAAGGTAGCAAAGGCAAAAATTAAAGAAAAAGTAAATGAAATGATTAAAATAGTTAGACTTGAGGGCTATGAGGATAGGATGCCATCACAGCTAAGTGGAGGTCAAAAACAAAGAGTGGCTATTGCTAGAGCTATTATAAACAGCCCTAAAGTGCTACTCTTAGATGAACCCTTAGGAGCTTTAGATCTTAAATTAAGAAAACAGATGCAATTAGAATTGAAACATCTTCAAAAAGAATTGGGAATTACATTTATATACGTTACCCACGATCAAGAAGAAGCTTTAACTATGTCTGATCGAATAGCTGTAATGAATGAGGGTAATCTAGAACAAATAGCTTCCCCAGAAGAAATATATGAAAAACCTGAAACTAAGTTTGTAGCTGACTTTATAGGAGAGACCAACTTAATAGAAGGAAAGGTTGCTTCCATTGAAAAGGGAAAAGCCTTACTACAAATAGGACAAAGTGAAAATGTTAAAGTAGAGGATCTTGGATTTTCAATAGGGGAGTTTGTATGTATAGCAGTTAGGCCAGAAAGATTGAAGATTAAAAGTAAGCCAAACGTAGATGATCAGTGGTTAGAGGGTATATTAAAGGAAAGAATATATATGGGATCTGTTTTAAAAACTGTGGTAGAACTTAATAATGGTAAAGACATAATCATAAATGAATTTGCGGGAGAAAGCTTTGACTTTACAAATAAAAAGGATAAGGTTTTTATAACTTGGAAGAGCAATAGTGCAGTGGTGATAAGGGCCTAATGAAAAAAAAGAAAAGATCATATAGGCTTCTTTATCCCGTAGTAATTTGGATGACTTGTTTTTTCCTAATCCCTGTCACACTTATGGTACTTGTAAGTTTTTTTACAAGAGGTGAGTTTGGCGAGGTCATATACAGTTTTAATTTAGAAAGTTACATAAGATTCATGGACCCATTATATTTAAACATATTATTAAAATCTCTTGTTATTGCACTTTTTACTACAGTTATTTGCTTGGTATTTGCTTATCCATTTGCCTTTTTTATAGGTAGAGCTCCTAAAAATTTTAGAGGGCCACTTATTATGTTAGTAATGTTACCTTTTTGGACTAATTCACTTATAAGAACTTATGCATGGATAATACTTTTAAGGACAGAGGGAATAATTAATTCATACTTGATAAAATTAAACCTTATATCAGAACCTCTAAAACTACTTTATACTAATACATCGGTGCTTATTGGTATGGTATATATGATGTTTCCATTCATGGTATTACCTATTTATTCTTCTGTGGAAAAGATTGATAAATCCCTTATTGAAGCTGCATCAGATTTGGGAGCAAATCCATTTAAAAACTTTATTAAAATAATATGGCCTCTTACTATGCCAGGGGTTATGGCAGGAGCTCTTTTAGTATTTGTACCTACCTTAGGATATTTTTTCATACCAGACCTTATGGGAGGTAGTAAGGTTATATTACTTAGTAACCTTATTAAGAATCAATATCTTATGTCAAGAGATTGGCCTTTTTGCTCTGCTATTTCTGTTATACTGATTATAGTTATGCTTATTATAATGGGTGGATATTTTAAGATTACAAAATCTAAGTATAAGGGAAAGGTGATGTAGAGTTGAAAAAGGATAATTTAAAGGTTCTTGGAAAAATTTATTCAGCATTAATTTATTTTATACTCTATATTCCAATAATAATACTTATAATATTTTCATTTAACCAATCTAAATTAAATGCTACTTGGACAGGATTCACATTTAAATGGTATCAAAAGCTTTTAACTAACAGTGGGCTTTTAGTATCCGTTAAAAACAGCCTTATAATTGCATTTATAAGCAGTATAGTGTCCGTAATAATTGGAACACTCACTGCAGTTGGCATATATAAATCAAAATTTAAGGGGAAGTCTATAGTGGATGGAATGCTATATATTCCTATAGTTATACCTGAGATAGTTCTAGGTATTGCTTTATTAGCATTTTTCTCTTTGGCTAAAATCCATAGCGGCATATTAACCCTTATTATAGCCCATATAACCTTTAGTATATCCTATGTAGTAGTTGTAGTAAGGGCTAGACTAGAAGGCTTTGATAAGTCTATAGAAGAAGCTGCTATGGATCTTGGTGCGACACCCTTTCAAACATTTATAAAAATTACCCTTCCGAGCATTATGCCAGGAGTTATTGCAGGAGGACTTTTAGCATTTACATTATCTATAGACGATGTAATAATAAGTTTTTTTGTAGCTGGACCTAGTAGTATGACCTTCCCTTTGAAGGTTTTTAATATGGTAAAATTCGGTGTTAGTCCAGAGATTAATGCCTTATCCACAGTACTTATAATACTAACAGTTACTGTGGTTATAGTTGCAGAAAAAATAAGATCTAATAACATTAAAAATAAAAATATAAAAAGAGTTTTAGCATCTCTTATGACTTTTATTTTTATATTTACCTTAGGAGTTTGGAAGGCTTCAAGCAAAGCTGCCCACTATGAAGGAGAATTAAATATTTTTAATTGGTCAGATTACATACCACAGCCTGTTATTGAAGAGTTTGAAAGACGATATAATATAAAAGTTAATTATTCTAGCTATGGCTCTAATGAAGAGATGTTAGCTAAAATGATGGCAGGTGGAAATGGATACGATGTAGTTGTAGCGGCAGATTATATGGTGGATATAATGAGAAAGCAATATATGCTGGAAAATATAGATACAAGTAATTTAAATAATTGGTCAAATATTGGATCAGAATTTAAGCACTTATATTTTGATAAGGAAAATCAGTATAGTGTTCCATATATGAGGTCGGAGGCTATAATAGTAGTAGATTCTACCAAAATAAAAGATGGTGAAATAAAAAACTTTAACGATCTTTGGAAAGAGAAATTTAAGGATTCAATAGTTATGATGGATGACCCAAGAGGGGTTATTGGTATGACGTTAAAAACATTAAAGTATGATTTTAATGAAACAGATGTTAATAAATTAAATGAAGCAAAAATTAAATTAAAGAAACTTCAACCTAATATAAAGGCTTATGATAGCGATAACTCTAAGGCTATGCTTATAAGTAGGGAAGTTCCAATAGGAGTTGCTTGGTCTGCAGAAGCAGGTTTTGCAATGGCAGAAAATAAAGATCTTAAAGCTATTATACCGGGAGAAGGATTATTCTTACAACAAGATAACTTTGTAATACCAAAGGGATCAAAAAATTCTAAAGAGGCAGAGCTATTCCTA
>CAYYWN010000254.1:0-3860 GCA_964474485.1 uncultured Clostridium sp.
GAAATAAAAAATTTATTAAGGCATACCTGGGATAAAGGTAAAGGCTTTGCAAAAAAAGCTGGTACTATAATATTTGCAATGTCCGTAGTAATTTGGGTATTATCTAAATTTAGTTTTAGCGGATATACTGAAACTATATCTGAAAGCCTTTTAGCTAGTCTAGGTGGTGTTATATCACCTTTGTTAAAACCTTTAGGCTTTGGAAATTGGCAAGCTGCTGTGTCCCTATTAACAGGATTTATAGCTAAGGAATCAGTAGTAGCCACTATGGGAATTATATACGCGGATCAACTTTCAACAATATTACCCCTTCACTTTACATCTATGGCAGCAATATCTTTCTTAGTATTTGTATTGTTATATACTCCTTGCGTAGCTGTTATAGCTACTTTAAAGAAGGAGTATGGTCATAAAATGGCTATCTTCTCAATAACCTATCAACTTGCATTAGCTTGGATAATGTCTTTCATAGTATTTAATATTGGAAATTTAATATTCTAAAGAGGTGTATTTTATGATAGAACTAGTAATAACAGCAATAATAATATCATTCACTGCTGTTATAATATATAAAAACTTTAAAAATGCTAAAAAAGGAAAGGGCTCTTGTAGCAGTTGTCCTTCCTCATCTTCTTGTTCAGGTTGTAGCATAAATAAAATAGAAATAAAAAATAACAAGAAGTAAATCTTAAAATAATTTGAATCTCCAAAAAATAACCTAAGCTTTAATTAATAAAAAGTCCTATAATCTTCTAGAAAGAGTCTAAAAGATTATAGGACTTTTTTTATCTTTCTATTTATCCTACTATTTCACCACAAGCAAGCTTTCTTCCAGAGTTACCTGAAGGCTCTGTTCTGTAATCATCAGGATTTTCATGTATTATTATAGATTTTCCTATTATATCTTTAACCTTAAATTTATCCGTAAAAAAACACATATTAGCTATTCCATGGTTAGAAAATAGCACCGGGAAATCGCCTGCATGATTTCCATGAGGCTGGTTATAAGGATTCCAGTGACTTCCTACAGATTTAAATGGGTCTTTTTCATCTCCCACCTCACAGTTTCCAAATTCATGTATATGAAAACCATGTGGACCTATTGGACTTTTATTTCCTTCTGCTTTCTTATATTCAGGTAATCCTGTAACTGTTACACAGACATTGGTTCCATAAGGCACATCCATGAAATATACATAGCCCTTTATATTAGGGTCAAGAGGTCCTCCTTTTATAATTGCAGTAGCCATAGAACTCTTAACATTTCTATTGTCAAAATCAGAATTATTGTAGATATTATAATTTGTATATGGTAAATATCTATAGTAATTATAAAAGTCATACATATATTGATTAGTGATCATGTTAAAATCCTTTCCGTAATACTTTATAAGCTATATTATGAGAGACATCAAATATTTGTGAAATTAAAAAAGACTTAGTTATTATCTAAACTAAGCTCTACTTTGAAAATATATTTAATTAAGGCATCTAAAAAAATAACTAGTCTATATCTTAACTGTCATTTTTTAGATGCCTACTTCCTATGTTTATTATTACATTTTTTCTACAGTTTCTACTCCTAGTAGTTTAAGTCCACTATTTATTACTATACAAGTAGCCTCAACTATATTAAGTCTAGCATTTTTTAAATCTTCGTCCTCTATATTTAGTATTGAATTAGAATTATAGAACTTATTAAAGCCCTTAGCTACCTCTATAACATATCTTGTAACTATTGAAGGTTCAAGCTTATCTATAGCTGAAATTATGGCCTCATTAAATCCTTCTAAAGTCTTTACAAGTTCAAACTCTTCTTTAGTTTTAAGCTTTGAATAGTCAATATTATTGCTTCTTATGCCTTCTGCCTTTCTTAGTATGCTTTTTCCTCTTGCATAAGTGTATTGAACGTAAGGACCTGTTTCACCTTCAAAGCTTAACATATCATTCCAATCAAAAACTATATCTTTTTCTCTGTTATTTTTAAGATATGCAAATATTACAGCTCCTATTCCAAGCTTTTTAGCTACCTCTTCCTTATCTTCAAGATTTGGATTTTTTTCATTTATTATCTCTAAAGTCTTCTTTTTTGTTTCATTTAATAAGTCCTCTAGTAATACTACGTCACCTTTTCTTGTAGAAAGCTTTTTGTCTGCAAATTTAACCATTCCAAAGCCTACATGCTCACAATTATCTGCCCATTCATGTCCCATAAGCTTTAATGTAGTAAATATTTGTTTAAAGTGAAGTGATTGTGGGCTACCCACTACATATATATTTTTATAAAAATCATAAGTCTTTTTTCTATACATTGCTGCTGCAAGATCTCTTGTTGCATATATAGTTGCTCCATCTGCCTTTTTAATCATACATGGTGGCATATTATATTCATCTAACATAACAACCTTAGCTCCATTGCTTTCAACAAGTAGTCCCTTACTTTCTAATTCTTCTACTACTATATCCATTTTATCCCCATAGAAGCTTTCACCTGCATAAGAATCAAACTTAACACCTAACATATCATAAACCTTTTCGAATTCTTTTAAGCTAAGGTCTCTGAATCTTTTCCAAAGCTCTTGTTCCTCTTTTGATCCATCCTCTAATTTTTTAAAATGCATTCTAGCTTCATCATCTAATGAAGGATCATTTTTTGCTTCTTCATGGAATTTTACATATATTCTTAAAAGTTCATCTATAGGACTTTTAAGAAGAGCCTCTTCATCTACCCATTTTTTATAAGCAACTATAAGCTTTCCAAATTGAGTTCCCCAGTCTCCTAAATGATTTATTCCTATAGCGTTATATCCTTGAGATGCTAAAATTTTATATAAGGAGTTTCCTATAGCTGTAGTAAATAAGTGGCCTACATGAAAAGGTTTAGCTATATTTGGAGATGAGTATTCTACTATAACATTTTTACCTTTTCCCATCTTTGAAAATCCATAAACTTCTTTTTCTTTTAATATCTTATCTAAAGTTTCTTTCATAAAACTTTGTTTCTCCACAAAAAAGTTTAAATAAGGTCCTAAATTTTCAACCTTTTCAAAGTTTTCTTTTTCTATTTTATCTTTTAGTTCCATAGCTATAGCTAAAGGTGCCTTTCTTAAAGCCTTAGCTAATTGAAAACAAGGAAAAGCAAAGTCCCCCATATCAGCTTTAGGTGGTATCTCTATAAGTCTTTCTAATTGTTCTACTCCCATATCTACATGCTTAGAAATTCTTTCTGCTATAATCTTTTTATAATCCATTTTTATTTTCCTCCCTAACTACTTAATCATTTTAAAAAATAACTAGTTAAATTGCCTTTTGAAACGTTACTTTTTAATATAACTTAATATATTTATTTTTAGTTATACTATTAGCTACTAAAATATATAATTAATTATAAAATAATAAAATCCGTCTCTTATTAAAATAATAAGAGACGGATTCCTCCGCGGTACCACTCCTGTTGATTACTTAAATTAAATAATCCCCTTAAAAATTTAACGCATTTAGCGGCTACCTGTTATTTTAGACAGCTTCTCTGAGTTTCTCTTCTTTTTATATATCTTATAAGGCTTCCACCACATCCTTAATCGCTGTAAGAAATTCTATAAAAATACTTTTCTCTTCTTTGAATTTTCATATTAAATTACATTACATTATACACCTATAAATGTATATTGGTCAATGTTAAATACTTTTAAATATAAAATTATCTATTTTTTAATGCCATATCCTCCATAAACAGTTTTAGTATCTGCAATAGATATAACCGCTTTTGTATTAGTATCCTCAATTAATTTTATAACTTCTTTTTTCCTCTTTCTTTTTACATGTACAACTATCATTTTTTTCTTTTCATTTATACCTTC
>CAYYWN010000255.1:0-3852 GCA_964474485.1 uncultured Clostridium sp.
TTTAATATTATTAACATATAAATTTAAAATATACACTATTTTAAAATTTTTTATAATTTTTTTATTAATTCTAAGGGGGATTAAAATGTTTTCTGATAAAGATGGTAAAAACCTCGATCGAATAGAAACTCTAATAGGTGAATTGTGCAATATAGTAGGCAATATTTCTGGTGAAGGTCTAATTAAAATAGATGGATCTATAGAAGGTGACATAACATGGAAGGATGATATTATAATTGGTGAAACAGCTCTATACAATGGAAATATAAGCTGTAAGAATGCTAAGGTTAATGGCCGAGTTAAAGGAAACATAACCTGTGAAGAAAGTCTTATCATAGAGTCTTTTGGAAAGATATCCGGGGATATTATAGTTAAGCATGTAAGCATAAAAGAAGGAGCTTCATTAGATGGACGGTGTACTATGGCAATAAATATGGTTCAAGAGTGAAATAAAAAAAGCTATGTTTTAATTAAAAACATAGCTTTTTGTAGGTATTCATTAATCATCTTCATATTCTGATAAATACATATCTATTACCTTATCAATTATATCTGATCTATCACCTAAAAAGGGTTTTAATGCGTTTAAAAGCTGTACAGTAGCTTCATCTCCTACATTAACATCTATGTTTCTTCTAATTTTATTATTAGACTTTACATTATTATTAGGGTTTTGATTATTCATAGTACCAATCAAATCTGCTATATTTAAATTTCCAAGATCTGTACCATTAGAATTTAAAAGTCCTAATATGGAGGATAACTTACCCATATCTACATTATTCAACATAGACATCATGGGATTCATACCACCATTGTCTCCATTATTATTTTGCATTGTTGATTGTCTATCTTCTCTATCGTAATCCCGACTTCTCTTTTTTCCCATTATACGCCTCCTTATTATATAACTTTTTTGGAGGGCTTTTCAGCCCTCCAATTTCCTTTTAAACTAGCAACACAAGGTTTTTCCATGTTGCCTACACAGCAACACTAGAATAAAAGGATTAAAGTATATACTCTATTATTATTTATTAATCCAGTTCCCCTAGAATCAATAGAAGTGGTAATAGGGTACATATATTGAGTCCTCTGCTTTCACAGCCATTTCCTCAATTACACTCAAGATTACCTTTTGTTACTCTAGCATTTATCCCTGCATATTGAGTTTCCCCTACCGGAACATAGAATTAATATTAAGATTATTATCCAACACCAATTCCCCCCAAAACCTCCAAGTCCTCCAAAGCCGCCAAAACCTCCGTTGTTACAAGAATTAGCAGGTCTACATATTAGTCTTTCAGGCTCCTCACAGCATTTAAACTTTCTCTTTTTAGGTTTACAACAAGATTCTAAACAAACAGTATTTCCTTGATTTCCTTGCCCAAAGCCACCTTTATTGCAGCAGCAAAATAGCAAGAAAATTAGTATTATCAAATTATTGTTATTCGAACAGCCCCTTCCTCCAATGAGAGATGAGATATTATTTGCGTTTAATCCATCCATATTTAATCCCTCCGTATTATTACTTAATTCACTTATTAAATTTGTTATATCCACTTTACCTCCTCCTTTTCCTAAATTTTTATTTTGCTTTGGTTATACTATATACTATTCCTTCCAGCCTATTTTGTTACTTATACTTACATTTTATTTATACTAACATTTACATATACTCATATATTATGCATGTGTTGCATACTTAATAATTATATAACTACAATATAAATATCTATGGACAACAAAAAAGCTTGATACTATGTTCATATAATATCAAGCTTTTTATTAAATTATGTTTTACTTTAATGCTAAATCTTCAAACAATAGGTCTATAATTTCTTCTCTTCCATCTTTTTTTACAGCTGAAAAAAATATCAGCCTATGTTCTGGCTTTAAATTTAAGGTATCTTTTATAAGTTTTTCATTTATCGCCTTTTCTCTTTTAGATATCTTATCACTCTTAGTTGCTATTACAACCACATCATAATTATTATAATTTATCCATTCATACATCATAACATCATCTGCTGATGGTTTATGCCTAGAATCTACTAATAGTACAACTCTCTTAAGCGTAGTACTACTAATAAGATATTCCTCAATTATCTTTCCCCAACGTGCCTTTTCAGTTTTTGACACCTTAGCATATCCATATCCAGGTAAGTCAACCAAATGGAAGTCATCATTTATTAGAAAAAAGTTTATAAGTCGTGTTCTACCTGGTGTAGAGCTTACCTTTGCAAGCTTTTTTCTGTTTGTCAAAGCATTAATTAATGAAGATTTACCTACATTAGATCTGCCTAAAAATGCTATTTCCGTTCTTTTATCCTCTGGATATTGTCTGTTAGTTACGGCGGATGTTACAAAATCTGATGTTTTTATTATCATTTTATTTCTCCTCAATTAAAGCATTTTTAATAACTTCATCTATATGTGTAGCTATAATAAAGTTTAATTTGCTTTTTATAGATTTAGGCATTTTTAATAGATCTTTTTCATTTTCTTTTGGTATTATTACTGTATCTATACCTGCTCTGTAAGCTGCCAAACATTTTTCTTTAAGTCCACCTATAGGTAGTACCCTACCAGTTAAAGTTATTTCACCTGTCATCGCAACATTATGTCTTACCTTTTTATTGGATAGTGCTGACACTATGGCAGTTATCATCGTAACACCTGCTGAAGGTCCATCTTTTGGCACTGCACCTTCAGGCACATGTATATGCAAGTCTGTTGTCTTATAGAAATCTGGATTTATACTATACTTGGAAGCATTGGATCTAACATAACTATACCCTGCTTTAGCTGATTCTTTCATCACATCTCCTAATTGTCCTGTAAGTTCTAGCTTTCCTGATCCACTCATAGTGCTTACTTCTATAGGTAATATATCACCACCATAAGCAGTCCAAGCCATTCCTGTAACTACACCTATTTTATCTTCCTTATCTGCTTTATCATAAGTAAATTTTGCAGTGCCTAAATACTTTTTAATTTGGCTTATTGTTATATTTTCTGATTTTGTATCTTTTTCTAGCATCTCAGCGAGGCTCTTTCTTATAACAGATGCTATCTGCCTTTCTAAGTTTCTAACACCCGACTCCCTAGTATATCCCTCTATAATTTCACTAATAGCACTATCAGTAAATTTAATCATATCTTCGTTCACAGTATGTTCTTCTAATTGTTTAGGAACTAAGTGCCTTTTAGCTATACTTAATTTTTCTTCATAGGTATATCCAGATACATCTATTACCTCCATTCTATCTAAAAGAGGTCTTGGTATTGTATCTAGTGTATTTGCTGTAGTTATAAACATTACATTTGAAAGATCCATTTCTAACTCTAAATAATGATCCCTAAAAGTATTGTTTTGCTCTGAGTCTAATACCTCTAATAGAGCATCCGCCGGATCTCCTCTAAAGTCATTACTCATTTTATCTATTTCATCTAATAAAAATAAAGGATTTTTAGATTTAGCTTGTTTCATACCATATACTATTCTTCCTGGTATAGCCCCAACGTAAGTCTTTCTGTGTCCTCTTATTTCTGCTTCATCTTTTACTCCACCTAAAGACATCCTAACAAAATTTCTATTTAAAGCATGAGCTACAGATTTTGCTATAGATGTTTTACCTACCCCTGGAGGCCCTACTAAACAAAGTATAGGTCCTTTTAGAGAGTTACTCATATGCTTTACTGCTAAGTATTCTATTATCCTATCTTTTACGTCATTCAAACCATAGTGCTCTGCTTCTAATATTTCTCTTGCCTTTTTTATATCTACATTATCAGTAGTTTCAACATTCCAAGGTAGTTCTAATATCCAATCAATATATGCTCTTATAACTC
>CAYYWN010000256.1:0-3850 GCA_964474485.1 uncultured Clostridium sp.
TATGTAAGAGAGTTTTCTTCTAAATACTTTATACTAAGGACTTCCTGGTTATATGGATTCAATGGTAATAACTTTGTTAAGACCATAATAAAGGCAGCAAAAGAAAAAGGACAACTAAAAGTAGTTAATGATCAAAGAGGAAATCCTACCTATGCAGAAGATCTAGTTCATCATATATTAGCCATAGCAGTAACTGAAGAATATGGAGTATATCATTGCACGGGAAGTGGAGAGTGTAGCTGGTACGACTTTGCTAAAGCAATTATAGAATATTCAAATATAGATTGCACCGTAGACCCTATAACCTCAGAAAACTTAGATAGAGCAGCCAAAAGACCAGCCTATTCATCCCTTGACAATATGATGTTAAGAAACACCATAGGAGATAATATGAGAGACTGGAAAGAGGCTTTGAAAAAGTTTGTAAATATAATGGATAAGGATATAAGGATATAAGGATATAAGGATATAAGTGTAAATTGGACTCCAAAATTTATTATTTTGAAGTCCTTTTTTGTTATTTAAATTTAGAAAGTAGTGATTAAATATTGTTTTATTTCATAAATTAGATTAATATTAAAAATACGTTCATTTAATGAACATAAATTAATAGATATACAATTTGTGGAACCACCTCAGAGGTGCTCCCATAAGTTGGGTGTACCTCTGAGGTGATGTCATTTTATGGTATATGATTGAGGTTATTAATAAGGAGGAATAGATTTGGAAGAAGAGTATATAAAACTACTTTCTATAATAAATAATGACAAAAACTTAAGTCAAAGAGGCTTAGCTAAGAAGGCTTGTGTTTCTATAGGTAAAGCTAATAATATGATTAAAAGACTCATGGAAAAGGAATATATACATATTGAAAAATCAGGCAAAAAGCTATGTTACATATTAAGCGAAGAGGGAATAAGCATACTCGAAGAAAGTTTTAAAGATAATTATTTAAAAAAGATAATATTACATGAAGGGGGAAGAAAGGTGATTAAACAAGCAGTTATTTTAGCAGCGGGAGAAAGAGAAGAGTTTAGTATGCCAGTTGGAATTTTATCATTACCAAATGAAACTATAGTTGAGAGGGTTCTTAATATATTAGAGATGAATGGGGTTAAAGATATAATAATAGTTACAGGATATAAATCTGAATACTACGAAGATATAGCAAAAAAGAGGGGTTTTAAAACTGTAAAGAATTCTAAATATAAGTGGACAGGCACTATGCCATCTTTAGCATGTGCAAAGGACTTCATAAAAGATGACTTTCTTTTAATTGAAAGCGACCTAATATTTGAAGAAAGATTAATAGAAGCAGTAATAAAGGCTCCAAAAAGAGACTTAGTAGTAATAACTAATGAAAGTGGATCAGGGGATGAAGCTTTCGTAGAAATAAGGAAGGGTCATCTTTTTAAGATGTCGAAAGATAAACATCAGTTAAATAAAATAGATGGAGAAATGATAGGTGTAAGTAAGCTTTCTTTAGATGTATTTAATAAGATGATGGAAGAGTTTAAGTACAACACAAACCCTTACCTAAATTATGAATACTCACTTTTAGATGTTTCTAGAAATTACGATATAGGTTATTTAAAATTAGATGACATTATATGGGGTGAAATTGATAATAAAGAGCATTATGAAAAAGTAACAAAGAGAATATACCCTAGAATTAAAAGAAGAGACGATCAATCTAAAGAAGTTAATATAAAAGCTAGTATAGTCAAAGCTTTAGGTACAGATGAAAATGAAATCAGTAACATAATACCTTCAGGTGGCATGACCAATAAAAATTATAAGGTAAATATAAAAGATGAAACTTATGTCCTAAGGATAGCTGGTGCAGGCACTGATGATATGATAAATAGAGTGGAAGAAAAGAGAAATTCAATATTAGCATCTAGCCTAAACATAGATACAGAAATTCTTTACCTAGACGAATTTTCTGGACTTAAGATAGCTAAATTTATAAAGAATGCAGAAACCCTTACAGGGGAAAGTTCAAAAAAAGAAGAAAATATGAGACTCACAACAGACATATTAAAAAAGCTACATACATCAGGATTAAAATTTAAAAATACCTTTGATGTATTTGAAAAAATAGAGCTTTACGAAAAGCTATTAGAAAAGGCTAAGGGGAAAAACTTTGAAGATTACTATGAAGTAAAAGAAAAAGTTATGAAATTACAATATCTGTTAAAAGAACTAGATGTAGAGATTGTAGCCTCTCATAATGACACGGTACCAGAAAACTTTGTGAAAAATGAAGATAGGATATATCTTATTGACTGGGAATATAGTGGTATGAATGACCCAATGTGGGATCTTGCTGCGCATTCTTTAGAGTGTAACTTTTCTAAAAAAGATGAAGAGTTATTTTTAAATATATACTTTAATGGTGAGCCAGAAGAAAAGTTCAAAAAAAGAGTGCTTATATACCAAATATGCCAAGACTTCCTTTGGGCTACCTGGACTAATATCAAAGAGGCAAAAGGAGACGATTTTGGAAGTTACGGTGTAGATAGATACAATAGAGCAAAGAAGAATTTAGAGCTTATTTAAAGTTTCAAGGGCCTAAGACTTATCCATGGTTGTATTAATAAAAGGAAGACCTGAGATTTATATAAGCTAAGGTAAAAGACATGACTTATATAATGTAAGGAATTAAAATTAATATAGTATCTAATTATCTAAGAGATAAAGAGGGGGAGAATCTTATTGAATATTAATAAAAAGTCTTCTAGAAAAGGAACAGGCTACGGTCTAATTTCTGGTATAACTTGGGGAATAGATACAGTTTTAATAGGAGCTATATTGTCAATGACAAACTTTGTATCTACAGAAAAGGCAGTACTGTTAGCTCCTTTTATAAGTACATTTTTACATGATTTATTTTCTGCTGTGTGGATCACACTATACCATATTTTTAAAGGGGAGTTTAAGAATGTACTTAAAGTATTAAACACTAGAAGTGGAAGATATATAATGATAGGAGCGCTACTTGGGGGACCTTTAGGTATGACTTGTTATATGCTAAGTGTAAAGTATATAGGACCTTCTTATGCAGCCTCCATAACATCTATATATCCAGCCATTGGAGCTTTCTTTGCCTTTGTATTTTTAAAAGAAGACCTAGGGAAAAGAGAATGGATTGGTATAATTTTAAGTATCATAGGAGTAATAGTACTAGGGTATCAGCCTTCAGAGTTTAATGCTGGAGGTGGGTTTTTAATAGGGATACTATTCGCCATGGGTACAGTTCTTGGATGGGGACTTGAAAGTGTTATCTGTGCTTATGGAATGAAAGAGGATGTAACAGCGGAACAAGCTTTAAACATAAGGCAGCTTACTTCTGCTATATTTTATGGAGTTATAATACTTCCAATAGTAGGTGGTACTGTAATGGCCTTTGATATTATGCTAAGCAAAGCGGCGCTATGGCTTATAATAACAGCTTTAGTTGGTACTACATCTTATATGTTTTATTACAAAGCAATAAATACCATAGGTGCAGCAAAAAGTACTTCATTAAATATAACCTATGCCATATGGGCAATAATAATACAAGCTATCTTCTTTAGGTCACCAGTCAATGCACAACTTATATTAGGCTGCCTAATAACATTCACAGGAACAGTACTAGTTTCAGGAATAAGCAAAGCAAAAGAATAGGAAAAGTAATTGGGGGAAAAAGGTAGCACCTCTGGGGTGCTAACATATAATGACTAACACTATAATTTAAAACTCCGGGGTAACTTCAAAAAGGTAAGCATATATTATGTATGTTTACCTTTTTTTTACCGCAGTTAAGAGAATAATGTAATGTCGAAATATAGGAAAAAAAGACTAT
>CAYYWN010000257.1:0-3839 GCA_964474485.1 uncultured Clostridium sp.
AAAAGCTTTAAGAGAGATAATATCTATAGTTCCACAAAAAACAATACTTTTTACAGGAAGCATCTTGGATAATATAAGGTGGGGAAATGAAAATGCAAGTTTAGAAGAAGTAAAAATGGTAGCTAAAATCTCAAAAGCTGATGATTTTATAACTTCTTTTGAAAAAGGATATGATACTATTTTAGGTCAAGGCGGAGTGAATCTTTCTGGAGGCCAAAAACAAAGGATATCTATTGCTAGGGCTTTGATTAAGGAGCCTAAGATACTTATTTTGGATGATTCCACTAGCGCAGTAGACTTAGCCACTGAAAGAGAAATAAGAAATGGGTTACGAAAGTATTCAAAAAACATTATTTATCTATTAATAGCTCAAAGAATTACTTCAGTTATGTCTGCAGATAAAATAATTGTTCTAGATAATGGATATATGGTAGGTATAGGTACTCACGAAAAGTTAATGGAAAGTTGTGAAGTTTATCAAGATATATATTACTCACAAATAGGAAGGGGAACAGTATAGATGGAGAAAGACAAACTAAATACTTCATATACGAGCCCTAAATCTAGTATATCACAAGGTAATAATTTCAAAAGAAATAGAGGGATTCAGCCAGTAGTTAAGCCGAAGAACTTTAAAGAAACTCTTATGAGATTGTGGAAATATTTTGGGGAAGAAAGAAAACTATTAATAGTAATATTTACTCTTGTAATAATAAGTTCAGCTTTTGGGCTTTTAGTTCCATATTTAGTAGGAAAAGCGGTAGATACTTTAAATTTAGGAGAACTTTATGTAGATTTTAAAACTCTTAAGACAATAGCGGTGGTACTTATTTTCACCTATATTACGGATAGCATTATAACCCTCTCTCAAGGATTTATAATGGCTGGAATATCACAAAGAATTGTATTTAGATTAAGGGAGACCCTTTTTGAAAAACTTCAAAAGTTACCTTTGATGTTTTTTGATACTCATACCCATGGAGAAATAATGAGTAGACTATCTAACGATATAGAAAATGTAAGTACTACTATATCTCAGTCTACCATTCAATTAATGTCAAGTTTTATAAATATTATAGGTGCTTTTACTATGATGCTTATATTAAGCCCGCTTCTTACGGTTGCAAGTATGGTAACATTACCTTTGGTTTTATTTATGACAAATAGTATAGCAAAAAGAACTAAGGTGTTATTCAAAGAGCAGCAAGTAGTTTTAGGTAGATTAAACGGTCATATTGAAGAGTCTATATCTGGAATTCATGTGGTAAAGGCCTTCAATAGAGAAGATAAGATAATTGAAAAATTTGATGAATTAAATTCAAATTTATGCGAAGTAGGAATAAAGGCTCAAGTATGGTCGGGTTATATTATGCCCTTAATGAATGTAATTAATAACATTGGATTTGCTTCTGTGGCTGCCATTGGAGGAGTACTTGCGGCAAAAGGTTTAATTACAGTAGGAATAATAGCAAGTTTTATTAGCTATTCAAGGCAGTTTGCAAGACCACTAAATGATTTAGCAAGTATCTTTAATACCTTTCAATCTGCTGTAGCAGGAGCAGAAAGGGTATTTGAAACTTTAGATGAAAAGGAAGAACTTGAGGATATAAAAGAAGCCCAGGTTTTGAGTAATGTAAGAGGAGAGGTTGAATTTAATAATGTTACATTTGGATATAAAGAAGGCTCTTATGTACTTAAAAATATAAGCTTTAATGTAAAAAGGGGAGAAAATATTGCCTTAGTTGGACCTACAGGAGCTGGAAAGACAACTATAGTTAATTTACTCACTGGATTTTATGATGTTTTAAAAGGAGAGATACTAATAGATGGTAAAAGTATTAAAAAATATACTAAAGATAGTCTAAGAAAATCTTTTGGAATAGTACTCCAAGATAGCTATCTCTTTTCAGGTACCATAAGAGAAAATATTAGGTATGGGAATTTAAATGCTACAGATGATGAGGTAAAAAATGCGGCTAAGATGACTAATGCAGATGCCTTTATAACTAAACTACCTAAAGGATATAATACAATTATTTCAGAAGGTGGAGTAAGTTTAAGTCAAGGAGAAAAACAACTTTTATCTATAGCCAGAGCTATTTTAGCTAATCCAGCAATATTAGTATTAGATGAGGCTACAAGCAGCGTAGATACACGCACAGAATTAAAAATACAGCAAGCGTTGTTAGAGGTAACTAAAGATAGAACAAGTTTTATAATAGCTCATAGATTAAGCACCATCAAGGATGCAGATAAGATTATGGTAATTGATAATGGAAGTATAATGGAGATGGGAACTCATGAAGAACTAATAAGAAAGAAGGAATATTATTATAAACTTTATGAGAGTCAGTTTAATTAGTAAAATAAATCAATGGCAGTTACTGAAATTATGGAATTTTTAGAGCTTTACAGGCCATATATAAATACATAGTGGTTATAACATAAAATCCTTTGTTTTTGATAATAATATATGTGAAATATTAAAGATAAAGGAGTGATTGTATGAAAAGGATCCAATATGAAGTCTCAGGACTTGTAAATTCACAAAGTAAGACTAAGCTCAAAAATTCATTAGATAAAATAGAAGGTGTCCAAGAAGTTGCAGTAGATATTGCAAGAGGGAAGGTTAAGGTTCAGTATAACGAACCTGCAACCAATTCTGAAATAAAGAGTTCTATTGAAAAAACAGGGTATTACATTAAATAAAATATAGGTAATATTTAAAGAAATTTTTAAAGTTAAAAGTAAGAACCATAGAATCAGCAATCACTGTTAAAAGACACACTAAATTTTCCAGTGAATAAATAAATAATAAAAAACACAAATTAAGGATGTAGATTTAAATTATTAAGATCTACATCCTTAATTTTTTTATTACAGTAAAAGTCTATATTTTCCTAATGGCTCAATTTAAAATTAGAAGTAGTTAAATAACTTTAATAACAATAGAAATGGAGGTTATTTTATTGAAACAAAAAGTTTTTATATTTATATTAGGTCTAATATTCCTTAATTTTATATTACATAGTAATGTTTTTGCTAGTAAGGAAAAAGTCAAAGATCCTATACCAAATCTTCAAATAGGTGTTATAAGTGATGTACATATTGGGGAGGAAAAAGAAAAAAAGATATTTATAGAGGCTTTAAAGGATTATAAAAATATAGCTCCAAACCTTCAAGGCTTAGCTATAGTAGGAGATATTACAAACAATGGATTAGAATCTCAGTATGATGAGTTTATGGATTTATTAAATAAAAACCTAAATTCAAAGGTAGAAAGAGTTATTGCTATGGGCAACCACGAGTATTATGAAAGAGGAGTTTTCCCGGAGTCTAAGGTTACAGATAAAGAATTAAGTGATAGATTTGTTAAAAAAACAGGTATGCCGGCCCTTTATTATGATAAATGGATAGAAGGATATCACTTTATAATTCTAGGAGGTGAAGAGTCCATGATTTCAGACATGGCTAATGGGGATAGTGCAATAATATCTGAAGAGCAATATATGTGGCTTAAAAAAACATTAGCAGTTGATGCTAAAGATAATAAACCTATATTTATATTTTTGCATCAACCAATTTATAATACGGTATATGGTAGTTCTGAATCTGGGGAATTAAAGGATGGAAAGCTCATGGAGATATTAAAAGGATATCCACAAAGTATACTTTTTTCAGGACATTCACACTATATATTAAATCATCCCAAATCTATTTATGAAGATGGATTTACTATGGTGAATACAGCATCAATAGCCTACACTTGGTCAGAAAAAGGTGAGAACGATAGTAAATATTCAGAAGGGCTATCATTAAATATATATGATGATAGAGTT
>CAYYWN010000258.1:0-3837 GCA_964474485.1 uncultured Clostridium sp.
TTAAATAAACTCCTACCATCTGACGATAAGTTGCAGTGCTCTTAAATATTTTAGCTATTAAAAAATAAACTAAGGACATAAAATACACAGCTATTATTGTCCCAAGTAATGCCATAATCGCTAATAATATAGGTGAAGTAGCCACCCCTCCTACTTTCTGAACTATAGCTGCAGTAGAAGGATCCATACCTTTGGCTGACTCACTTACAACTCCTTGTAATGTATCTTTAGAAGCTAATCCTGCAATGAATGTTGTGACACAAGAGCATAATATCACAATAAGAAGCCTAATCCCGTAACTTTCACTTTCCTTGTAATACTCAAAAAGTTTTTGCGGATTAACAAAAAAATTCTTTACCTTTTCCCCAAGTGTTAATTTTAAAACTGGCACATTATCTACTGAATTATTATCTTCCATGATCTTCCCCCTTTTATTTGTTATTACCATTTTATCACATAAGTAGTCTAATTTCTATAATTATAGTCACTTGTATGGTAGATTTAACATTTAATTAAAAGACCTCCAAAAGTCCCCTTTTAAATTAATTATATTCATTATATCCTTGTATGGTATTTTAAAAGTAGGAAATCCTGCAGAATAAGGCCCAATATCATAAGGATAAAAATAAATGTATAATATATCTTCTGATACATAAAAAGGTTGATTTTCTTTTATACCTGTATAAGCATCTTGAAATACATAAGAATACTGCGGATCACTTTTTATTTGGTATCCTACTATATCACTTAGAACTTTTACGTAATTGCTATCCTCTTTAAATAAATCTTTTAACTCATAAAAGGCTCCTGTAACTAAATTTACATGTGCATATATCTTAGTTGGCATACCATGAGCTGCTCCAAAGGGGTAATTATATCCATTAAGCTCTAATACTAATAATTCCTTCTTAAAAAGAAATACCTGAAAGTTTCCAACATAACTATAATCTAATTGAACATTCTCTTCTACCTTCTTTACCTTTGATAAAACCTTAAGCTTATCATTAACCTGACTTTGTAAAATTCTATCTTCCATTCCTTCAATTCTTGGATAATAAACTAGATAATCCTTATTAGGCTTATACTTTTCTTTTATAACCTTATATTGCTGATTTAAATGAATTACTAAATTTTCTTTCCATAATAAGATACCTTGTTTATCAAAATAGGAAGTTATATAATCCACAAATGCCATTATAAGATTATTTTGTAATGTTAAAGTCCCGCTGCCACTTACTACAGGCGAATCTTTAGTTCTCTTCCCCCCTTTATCAATAAAAAAAGTTTCCTTGTCATCATAAACAGAAGCAACTCCCCCTTTATAATTAGAAACTCCGTAATAAATGAACTTTGTAAGCGCATTACCATCTGTATCATAAATAGCATATTTTGAACCTATATAAGGTGAATTTTCATCTATTGGAATACCGACAGCTACCCTGCTTTCTCCTATTGAAATTATAGAATTATACTGAGGTTTTATTATATAAAAGCCAAGTTTATCTATAAGTCCATAATTGTTTTTAATATCCTCTGAATTATTTACTATAGCTCTTCCAAAACTAAAGTCATCTGCATAATAAAATTGTGGTTTTATAATTACCTTACCATTTATATCAATGTACCCATATTTACCATCCTCATTTTCCTTAAATGCAAGGAGTCCATCACCTAAGCTACCTACAAAGGCATAATTGTATTTACTTAGTATAATTCCATGAAGATTTATTAAAGCATACTCATTTTCTTTGATTTTAACTACGGCCTTTCCATCTCTAAAGTCATTTGCATATTGGTATTTTGCAGGTATAACTTCTTTCCCTTCCTTATCTAAAAATCCATAAAAAAAGTCATTATTAGAAGCCTCAATATTAAACTGTGCTCTTCCATCTTTAAAGTTTCCTATATAGCTATAAGTCTTATTTGTTAATATCTTTCCCATTTCATTAATTATGTTAAACCCTTTATCATCCATAACTACAGCCCTGTTATTTGAAAACTCGCCTATAAAGTTATATTTAGGAGTTACTATATAGTTATTGTTATGATCTATAATTCCATAAAGACTCCCTACCCCCACAACAGCAAGTCCATTACCTTGAAAATTTGAAGCTGAATCATAAGAAGGCTTAATTATAAACTTACCACTTTCATTTATATAACCCCATTTAGTTCCACCTATCATGTTCAAAGGTGCTGGATATAAATCTAAACTTCTAGTTTTTAGATGTGATAATATACAATTTCTAAGTCTCATTAATTCATCTTTTGAAAAATATTCCCCCTGATATTTAAAAATTCCATAGTGATTTTCTAATACCATAACATAAGAATTCCCTTGCCATCTGTAAGCTACAATTAATTCATCTAAATAATCACCATTTAAATCTGCCCTTATTATTAAAGGCTTATTATCTTCTGTAATTACTATTTCAGCCCCTATAGGTAAGTACATTTTAATAAAATTCATTAAGTTTATTTCATACAAAATAATACACCTTTCACACAGTACTTCTAAAAGTATTATATGAAAGGTGTATTAAATAAGTTACCTACTAAATTAGCCCATAAAATCCTACTCCAAGTAGTGCCGCTACAACAATAACAAGTATAGGATGAAGTTTTGACTTTAAGCTTATAAAAAGTATTATTGCCCCTATTATAATAGATTTATAATCTACATAAGACTGCCTTGCAAGAGAAATAAATGCGCTTATTATAAGTCCAATTAAGGCTGGTCTCATACCCATTAACGCTGATTTCATTAATTTTGAGTTCTTAAACTTTAATATGTAATGTGTCGCTATAGACACTAAAATAAACGAAAATGATACTACCCCAACAGTTGCAAAAACACTTCCCCAAAATCCACATATTCTATACCCAACAAAGGTTGCTGAATTAATGGAAATAGGTCCTGGAGTCATTTGTGAAATGCCTATAATATCTAAAAACTCTGAAGATGTTAACCAGTTATTTTTAGTTACTATTTCTCTTTCGATTAATGGTAACATGGCATATCCGCCACCATATCCAAAAACCCCTATTTTAAAAAATGTCATATATAATTTAAAAAGCATGTCCACTTTAAACCACCTGCTTTCCTAGAAAAATTATTCCATAAATAGCTGCAAGGAATATCATTATAACGGGATGAACATTAAAAACAGTAATGGAAACCACACAGGTTATTGTGATTAGTATATTTATAGTACTTTTCTTTACAGATTTAGATAAGCTTCTAACTGCAACTAATACTAATACTGGAACTGCCCCTCCAATGCCTTTAAATACATTATCTACTATATAGTTATCTCTAAACTTCATAAAAAAAGTAGCTATAGTAAGTATTATTAGAAAGGATGGAATTATAACCCCAAGTAGTGCAACAATAGCTCCTAAAACTCCCCCTAATTTATACCCTATAAATAAAGATGAATTTACAGGAAGTGCCCCAGGAAAGCTTTGAGATATAACCAAGATATCTGTAAAATCATCTTTTGAAATCCATTTTTTTGATTCAACCACTTCTTTTTCTATTAAAGGAATCATAGCATAACCCCCACCAAAGGTAAAAGCTCCAATTTTAAAAAAACTAAAAAACATAACAATTAACTCTTTCATAAAACCCCTCCCGCAATATTACTCTGACAAGGGTGAGTATATCATAGGGCTGCTCCAATTAAAAGTTGGATTTTATTATGATTAACATAGGTTTTTTTTATGTATTGTCCTTAATTTAGAAATATATATTATAAATTCAATGTAATTTAAATTAAATTTATTATATAATCTAAACGTATATTTTCTAGTAAATATTCACGTACTTAATATACA
>CAYYWN010000259.1:0-3834 GCA_964474485.1 uncultured Clostridium sp.
ATTCAAAAGAATTGCTGGTCTTTATATCTTTTCTGTTCAATTTTCAAAGATCAATCTACTTCTTTACCGAAGTACTTTGTAAGTATATCATCTGTCTTTTTAGTTGTCAACATGTTTTTTTAGAATTTTTAATATTCTTATATAATGTAGTCAACTTTTGATGAATCTTGTGCGGCTCTCTCGAGTGCTCATTTATAATAACATGATATTATCTTACCGCAATACGTATTACATCTAATTTAAGGTGATTAAACTCTTATTTCATCTATTTACTATTATTTTCGCTTTATTCCTTAAGTTGATACACTAGGTAGTGTTTTTGTTAGAATCTTCCCTTCATATTTGAAAACTACTAATTATATCTTAATTTTCTCCTAGTATACTCCCAATATATTCCTAATATAAGATTTGACCAGCCATCTTAATTTATTTTAGCCATAATTATACTTATCTTTTTATAACATAGGAACTTCACAAATACTATAATAATCGACAAAACCCATCTAAGTTATTGCAATCACAATAATTTAGATGGGTTTTAACCTACTCATATATTCAAAGCGTTAACTACTCACCACCTAAAAGGTGGTGCTTCTTAGTTAATAATACTGTAACAAGTTTACCCAATCTATCAAGGTTATCCAACCTCTCTATTAAATATCAACTAAGATAAGCTACTTTGAATATACCTTGCTACATACCTTTTTGTCCTCTTATTCCCTTTACTTGTTTATTGTAAACTCTATTTTTCCTATACATCATAGTTTTTTTATAAGGATTATCACTAAAACTGTCATCTACTTTTGAAACTTCATCTTTTATGTTTTGTCTAATCTTACCCATAATGTCTTTTAGATTAAATCCTTTAGAATCTTTGCAACTACACTTTGTAGCACTATCCATATATCCCTCAAAGTTACTAGCTACATTTTCTTTGGTACTTTGTTTTAATTTATACGCTACGGCTGCCGCTGCAGTTGCAGTTCCTAATATCATCATAGTACTAAGTAAACCACTACTTTTCTTTCTTCCCATATCTTTCACCATAGATCTTTTAAGAATGTTCAATATCTTCAATAATATTGAATATTTTTAATCTATGACTCTCCTCCTTTTTTATAATAATAAAACTATACTATCATTTCTATATTATAACCTAAAATCGAACAATATATAATAAACCTTATATTTTATAAAATTCAGAAAAACCGTCCTTACTTTAATATTGCTATAGCTCAATAATTACTTATAAAGGTGGAAATATGTTATACAGCTTAATTTTAACCTTAAGTAAACTAAATATAATAACTTCTAAGCAAGTTTTATAATCTCTAGAACGAGCTTTGAAGCATTTACTAAATCTTCTATCTTCATATGCTCTTCTAATGTATGTGCTTTTCTTTCTCCTATGCCAAGATTTATAGCTTTAATTCCATTTCCATTTAATATGTTAGTATCACTTCCACCACCTGTAGCCGCTGTAAATGATTTAACTCCTATATTTTTGCAAGCCATCTTAGCATGGTCTACAATTTCATCGTCTTCTTCTATAACAAAATGTCCATAAGCTCTTGTAGTTTCTATTTCAACCTTTGCGCCAAACTTTTCTGCTGCCTTTTGAAAACACTGAACCATATGAGTTGTTTGAGCATCTAATTTTTCACTACTTAAACTTCTTGCCTCTGCATTTATCTCTATTTCAGGACATACTATATTGGTTACTTTACCACCATTTATAGTTCCTATATTAGCAGTAGTTTCTTCATCTATTCTTAACAGTTTCATATTAGAAATAGCCTCTGAAGCAACCTGTATAGCACTGATTCCTTCTTCTGGGCAAACTCCAGCATGGGCCGGTTTACCTATTACTTTTACATCTATTTTATCTTGCGCAGGTCCTTTTATTACTATTTGACCTACATCTCCACCGCTATCTAACACAAAGGCTCTTTTTGATGCTATTTTATTATACTCAAGATTTTTAGCTCCAAATAAGCCACCCTCTTCAAATATAGTAAATACTAATTCAATAGGTCCATGGTTTAAATCATTTTCTTTTATTACTGTTAACGCTTCAATAATAGCAGCTATTCCAGCTTTATCATCTCCGCCTAAGATAGTCGTCCCATCACTATATATTATATTATCTTTTATAATAGGCTTTATCCCTTTTCCAGGGCTCACTGTATCCATATGGCAACTAAATAGAACAGGCTCTCCACTTCTTGTTTCTTTTAATTTTGCTATAATATTTCCACTGTTAGATCCTAATTTTTCCCCAGCATTATCTCTATATACCTCTAATCCTAGATCTTCTAACTTTTTAGATATAAAGTCTGCAAACTCTTTTTCATTTTTAGTTTCACTGTCAATTTGCACATAATCCATGAAACTTTCTACTAATCGTTTTTCTTTAATCATAGTACAATACCTCCAAGTCAATACTTTTTTAATTTTGTTTACTATTTATATTATCCCATATTTAAGCCCTTTAGTAAATTGCATTTACATCTACTTTACAGTTAGTAAACTATACCTTTATATAATTTCTACAAAGTTTTTAGTTATTTTAAAAATAGGTTCCCAAAGATTTAACTTTTAAGAACCTATTTAATATTAAATATTTTACTTAGTAGTGGTAACTGGCCCTATTCTTAGATGATGATAAGTTCAGTTACTTTTCATATCACTGACTACATTATAGACTTATATTGGAAGGCTCCAATATAAGTCCGCTCCCGGTCCTAGTGGCAATCCAAGTAATGTCCATATCATAAGTAGTATGGACCAACCTATTAAAAATACTATAGAGTAAGGTAACATGGTAGAAATCAATGTTCCCATCCCCATGTCATCTTCATATTTTTGAGCGAAGGCTACTATTACCGCAAAGTAAGACATAAGAGGAGATATTATGTTTGTAGTTGAATCTCCTATTCTGTATGCTACTTGAGTAAATTCTGGACTGTATCCCGCTCCCATGAACATCGGTATAAATATAGGTGCCACTATAGCCCATTTGGCTGCAGCTGATCCCATAAACAGGTTTATAAATGCTGCTACTAGTATAAATGATATCATTAAAGGTACCCCTTTAAGTCCTGTGGCATCTAAAAAGTTAGCTCCTTTAACTGCTAGAATTATTCCAAGTTTTGAATAAGTGAAGTATGCAACAAATTGTGCTGCTACAAATACTAAAACTATATATCCACCCATAGAAGACATAGCCTTAGACATTCCACTTATAACATCCTTACTGGATTTTACTGTTCCAGCTCCTATGCCATAAAATGCTCCAGGCACTAAGAAAAATAATAAAATTATAGGTACTATACCATCCATAAAAGGAGTATGGCCTAATATTTTATGTGTTTCTGGATGTCTTAATATACCATTGTAAGGAGCTACTAAAGCTACAATGATAGCTATAAATATAATTAAAGCTATTCCTGCATATTTTAGTCCTTTTGATTCTAAACTAGTTAATTCACCAGTTTCTACAGTATGTTTTCCTTTATATTCACCTAGTCTTGGTTCTACTATCTTATCTGTAACAAATGTTCCAAGAATGGTTATTAAAAATGTAGATACTATCATGAAATACCAATTAGCAACTGGTGTTACTGAATAACTTGCATCTACCATTTTAGCTGCTTCGGTACTTATTCCACCAAGAAGTGGATCTATAGTTCCTATAAGAAGATTTGCACTAAATCCTCCTGAAACCCCAGCGAAAGCTGCAGCAAGGCCAGCTAATGGATGTCTTCCAAAGCTCAAAAATATTATAGCACCAAGTGGTACTAGTACTACATAGCCTGCATCAGATGCAACATT
>CAYYWN010000260.1:0-3825 GCA_964474485.1 uncultured Clostridium sp.
TCCCTTGAAATATTAACAGCTGTAGATGATGAGGGAAATATAGAGCCATCTAGTATAGCAAAGGAACTTAAGGTTAAGTTCTCTGAAGTATTGGTAGATGAATATCAAGATAGTAATAGTGTTCAAGAAACTATAATAAATATGGTTTCAAGGAAACATGATGATAACCCTAATGTATTTATGGTAGGAGATGTGAAGCAAAGTATATATAGATTCAGACAAGCAAAACCAGAACTCTTTATGGATAAGTATAGAAGTTATTTTATAGAAGAAGATCAGGGCGCGGATAATAAAAAAATACTACTTTATAAAAACTTTAGAAGTAGACTTGAGGTTATAGATGCAGTAAATTATATCTTCAAAAAGATAATGTCAAAGGAAGTTGGAGAGCTTGATTATAATTCTAAAGAAGCTTTAAACTTAGGGGCATCCTTTGAAGATATAAAAGAGCCTTATGTTATGGTAGGTGGAGATGTAGAGCTTAATATAATAGATAGAGGTGGCAAAGAGACTACTGAATTAGATGAAGATGAGGAAAATTACAATACTAATGATGAATCTTTAGATGAGGAAGAACTAGATAAGATTCAATTAGAGGCACGGCTAGTTTCAAAAAAGATAAAGTCTTTAATAAATCCAGGTGATGGAGAAGTATTTAAGGTTTATGATAAAAATATAAAAGGATATAGACCTATAATGTGTAAAGATATAGTAATACTTATGCGGTCTACAGCAAATTTTGCACCTACATTTGTAGAGGAACTTGGACTTGAGAACATACCTGTATATGCAGATTCTGCAGCAGGGTATTTTCAAACTGTAGAAGTAAGAACTATAATGTCATTACTACAAGTAATAGATAATCCGCTTCAAGATATACCTATGATCTCAGTCTTAAGATCTCCCATATTTTCCTTTACTCCAGAGGAACTAATAGATCTTAGAATATATAATAGAGAAAAGTACTTTTATGAGTCTTTAAAAGAAATTGCAAATAGTGAAGAAGATATTTTAGAAAAAGATAATCAATATGAATATGAGAAAGACCTAAAAGCAAAATGTAAATATGTAATTGAATCTATTGAAAAGTGGAGAGAAAGATCTATCCATGATTCTATAGATGAATTTATTTGGTATTTATATAGTGATACTTCTTATTATGGGTTTGTAAGGGCTATGCCTAATGGGGCTCAAAGGCAGGCTAATCTTAAAATACTATTCCAAAGGGCAAGGCAATATGAAAAGACTAGCTATAAAGGTTTATTTAATTTCATAAATTTTATAAATAAATTAAGGAAAACTAGTGGAGACATGGGAAGCGCTAAGATACTTAGCGAAAATGAAGATGTGGTTAGAATAATGAGTATCCATAAAAGCAAGGGGCTAGAGTTTCCTGTAGTTATACTTGCAGGCTGCGGAAAGAATTTTAATATGATGGATCTTAATAAGCCAATATTATTTCATGAGGAGCTTGGATTTGGACCAGATTATATAGATATTATAAAGCGTATTTCATATTCTACCCTAGCTAAGCAATCTATAAGAAGAAAGATAAAGCTTGAAACTTTATCAGAAGAAATGAGGATATTATATGTAGCTTTTACTAGAGCAAAAGAAAAGTTAATAATAACAGGCTCTGTACCAAACATTGAAAAGGCAGTTCAAAAGTGGTGTTATAGTACTATGAATTCTGTAGAAAAGATAGCGCCTTTTGAAACTATAAAGGCAAAAACTTATTTAGATTGGATAGGCATGGCTATGGTAAAACACCCTAAAGGTAATGTACTAAGGGAAATATCTGATATAGATGTAGAAAATATAGACTTTAAAGATGAGTCCATGTGGAATATACAACTTTGGAACAAGAGTACAATATTAGGGGACATAGAAGAAATAAAGGTTGAAGAAGAAAGAGAAGATATAGACCTTAAAGAAAATGAAAATATCTATAAAGAAGAGATAGAAAGAAGACTTGGATATATATATCCTTATGCTTATTCATCCTCTATGCCAGCTAATATATCTGTTTCAGATCTAAAAAAACAGTATTATGATGAAGAGATAAATAATACTGTTAGTAACATTTATAAAACAGATAAGCTTAAAAAGCCTAAGTTCTTGCAAGAGGATAAAGGTCTTTCGGCATCAGAAAAGGGAACTGCCATGCATTCTGTAATGCAACACATAGACCTAGACAAGACCCTTAACATACAAGACATAAAGAATGAGTTAAGTTATTTAACTATAAAAGAATTCTTAACAAAAGAAGAAATAGGGTCAGTGAAACCATACAAAATATTAAAGTTTTTCCAAAGTGATTTAGGGAAAAGACTTTTAAAGGTATATAATACCTCTGGATCCGTTAAAAGAGAAGTAGATTTTTATATGGATATACCAAGTACAGTTATAAATAAAGACCTTCCAAAGCTATATGAAAATGAAAAAATAAGGCTTCAGGGTATAATTGACTGCTACTTTGAAGAGGAAGATGGATTAGTATTAATAGATTATAAGACAGATTATGTAGGTGAGGATGGGGTAGAACCTATAAAAGATAGATATAGAATTCAATTAAAGTATTATGAAGATGCTTTAGTTAAAATCACAGGAAAGAAAGTTAAGGAAAAATATTTATATCTTTTTTATAATGAAGAAGTTGTAAGAATGGATTAAAAGATAAGATATATATAAATAGTTCAATGTGTAAAGGAGATTAACATATTGAACTATTATCTTTTTAAAGTAAAGGCTTAATGTTTTTTTAAAAGGCAGATATTTATCAATACAATTTAAGGATTGATTTTAAATAATGATTATGTTAATCTATTATTAGAATAATCAAATAAATGTATATAAGGAGAATGAAATGAAGAAGATGCTCTTAACTAGATAACCTAATTGAATATTGGTGTTTTGAGGATATTTAAAGGTAAATTATAGACCTTTATTAAGTGAACCTTTTAACACGTTATTATGAGTTAAGAACATTAGTAAAATATAAAATAGCTTATTACTACTGTGTTTTGTTGCACAGTTTTTTGTTTTTATAACTAATATAAATAAGAATTGTAACATTTTATAGGGTACAATATATAGTTATAATTATACTTATTTAGTGAGGTTTAAAGGCGGCTATGGACTATGTTCATAGTCTTTTTTTGTTGAAATTTTTAACTCATAGATTAACCTTTAATAATTATTAAAAGATGAGGTGATATTTATGGCAGTTTTGCTTAGCTTGATTAATGTAAATAAAGAATTTGGACAAAATATTATTTTAAATAATATAAATTTTGATGTTGAGGAAGGTGACAGGATAGGACTTGTAGGCTTAAATGGATCTGGAAAAACTACCTTAGCAAATATTATTTGTGGAGGTATTAAGTTTGATAAAGGAAGTATAAAATGGTATAAGGAAAATATTAAAGTAGGTTACCTAAAACAAGATGGCTCATATACACAAAAGATAATAGATGAATACCATAATGAAGTTAAGGATGAGGTAAATATAAAAGATTTTCTTCAGATATCTAGTTGTTTAAACATAAAAAGAGATATAAATCCATTAAGTCAAGGAAAACTTAATAGCCTAAGTGGTGGAGAAAAGATGAAGTTAGCTTTAGCTAATATATTGTCTTATAATCCCAACTTTCTTATATTAGATGAACCTACTAACTATATTGATTACGAAGGAATGCAGTGGATTATAGAGAAAACAAAAAGTTATAAGGGTACTTTATTAATAATATCTCACGATAGATATTTTTTAAATAGCACAGTAACTAAGGTAATTGAGATATATGACGGTGTCACAAACACCTACTA
>CAYYWN010000261.1:0-3795 GCA_964474485.1 uncultured Clostridium sp.
TAACCTTATTTGGAGATTGAGATATTACATAATTAGGCATTACAGGCGTTTTTCCACCGCCACCTGGTGCATCTACAACGAAGGTCGGAACGCAATATCCTGAGGTGTGACCTCTTAATCCTTCTATAATTTCAATTCCTTTTGATACAGGAGTTCTAAAGTGTTCAAGTCCCATAGATAGATCACATTGATATATATAGTATGGTCTAACTCTTATTTTAACTAGGTCTTGAACTAATTGTTTCATAACATGAACACAGTCATTTACACCTCTAAGTAGAACAGATTGATTACCTAAAGGTATTCCAACATTAGCCATCCTAGAGCAAGCAGCAGCAGATTCTTCTGTAATTTCATTTGAATGATTAAAGTGAGTATTTAACCAAATAGGATGATATTTTTTTAACATATTAACAAGGTCATCTGTAATCCTTTGAGGTAGAACTACAGGGATTCTTGATCCTATCCTTATAATTTCTACATGAGGTATCTCTCTTAATCTTTTTATTATATATTCAAGTTTTTCATCTGATATTAAAAGTGCATCCCCACCAGATAGTAGAACATCACGTACCTTTGGTGTATCTCTAATATAGTCTATAGCCTTATCTATTTGATCCATAGGTAATGACTTATCATTTTGCCCTGCAAATCTTCTTCTAGTACAGTGTCTACAATACATAGAACATTGATCAGTAATAAGAAGAAGTACACGATCAGGATATCTATGTGTAAGGCCAGGTACTGGAGAGTCTTCATCCTCACTTAGTGGATCCAATAAATCTGCATCAGATTTATGAACTTCGGATCCAGTTGGTATAGCTTGCTTTCTTATTGGGTCGTTAGGATCATTAGGATCTATAAGGCTTAGGTAATAAGGGGTTATGGCCATTCTTAATGAACCTAGGCATTTTTTTACCCCTTCCTCTTCTTCAGGTGTAAGTGGTATGTATCTCTTTAATTCTTCCAAGGTTTCTATTCTGTTTTTCAGTTGCCACTTCCAGTCATTCCATAACTCATCAGGGATATCCTTAAATAATTCAAAGCGTCTATTTACCTTCACTTTCAAAAACCTCCTAGCGTTATTTTAAGCCCTTTATTTAAACTTACATTTAATACAAGTAATATTTTAGGTTCAAAGGTTAACCTTTTGAATAGGGCAATATATTGTTATATTTTAAACGTACATTTTGGTAAATATTTCTCTTAAAATTTTACTTTCTCTAAGCTCAGATAGAGTTATTTCAGCATGACCTTTGGTATAACCATTTCCAACTATCATAGTAATATCTTTACCAGCACCTTCAGCTCCTAAAGCTGCTTTTGTAAAGCTTGTAGCCATGGAGAAGAAATAAACAATACCCTCATCTCTAACAGGTAATATACATGACATCTCAGTATTTGCTACGTTTACGCAATTAACTGAGATATCTACCTCTTTACCATTATTAGACTCTAAGGTTTTATTTAGAACTTCTATAGGTTTTGTTGCATCTGTAGCAATTACGTTATGACAAAGTCCCCACTTTAGTAGGTTCTCAACCTCTGAACCTTCTCTATCCATAGCTATTACCCTACCTGTTGGTCCAACTCTTTTCATTGCTTCATAACAGCATAGCATACCTGATTTACCAGCAGCTCCAACAATTAAAATGCTTTGACCTGGCTTTACAAGTTTTGCAATTTGAGCTGGTGCTCCTGCAACATCTAAAGCAGCTAATGCTAAGTTTTCAGGCAAGTCTTCCGGAAGCTTAGCATAAAGACCACTTTCAAACAGTATAGCTTGACCTTTTATATCTACTCGATCTATGTCTTTATGAACTGCTATTATTTCTTCAATTTTTAAAGGTGTTAAGGATAGGGACACAAGAGAAGCGATTTTATCTCCCACCTTTATATCTATGTCTTTTAAATCTTCTCCAATTTCAGATACAGTACCAATAAACATTCCACCAGAACCTGTAACGGGGTTTTGCATCTTACCTCTTTGCTTAACAATTTCTATTATTTTAGCCTTTATTTTTTCTATGTCATTATTAGCTTCTTTCTCAATTTGAGTGAAACTCGCAGAATCTATATTTAAAGACTGAACATCTACTAGAATTTCGTTTGAGTATATTTCCATATCATTGTTAATCTTTTGTGCAGCTTGAGTTAAAACCCCTTTAGGTTCTATAACCCTGTGTGTTCCATATTTACAACCTTTATTCATTATATAATACCCCCAAAATAATATATTTAATTTTATCTATCTCTATACTTTAGCTAAGCTCTAAGATTATTAATGTATGAAATTAAATAATAAGTATATTTAATTTTGATCCATTATTTTCAAATTTTCAGCCACAGTAAAATTAGCTTCCGTGAAAGATCTTATTTCGTCTAAGTTTGTATCCTTTTGTATTTCCGTAAGTATTAAGCCATCTTTAGTTACTTCTAGAACACAAAGTTCTGTAACTATCATAGTGACTACGGATTTTGCCGTTAGAGGTAATCTGCATTCTTTAAGTATCTTAGGATTGCCTTTTCCCATGTGTTGCATAGCTACTATAACCTTTTTAGCACCAGTAACAAGGTCCATAGCACCGCCCATTCCAGGGACCTTTTTACCTGGTATTATCCAGTTAGCTAGATTCCCTTTTTCATCTACCTCTAATGCTCCAAGCACTGTAACATCAACATGTCCACCTCTTATCAGCGCAAATGAAAAGGAACTATCGAAAAAACAGCCCTTTGGAAGAATAGTTACACATTGACCTCCAGCGTTTACGATATCCTTGTCTTCACATCCTTTTTCAGGGCATTCACCCATTCCAATCATTCCGTTTTCTGATTGTAATAAAACATGAACATCTTCTGGTATATAATTAGCTACCATAGTAGGTAGTCCTACGCCAAGATTTACAAGCTGACCATTTTTCATTTCTTTTGCTACTCTTTTTGCAATAATTTGTTTAGCTATTAAGGTATCTTGGATCATTTTATGTCAACTCCTTTATAACATAGTCTACAAGTACACTAGGGGTATGAACGTTTTCTGCATCTAAGTCGCCTAGTTTAACTACTTTTTCTGCTTCTACAATAACAATATCTGAAGCCATAGCCATAACGGGATTAAAGTTTTTTGTGGTACCTCTATAAAATATGTTTCCAGATTCATCTACTATAGTCCCTCTTAATATTGACATATCAGCCCTTAAAGGAAGTTCTATTAGATATTCTTTACCATCTATAGTTAGTTTGTCTTTACCTTCTTCTACAATTGTTCCAACACCTGTTGCAGTTATTACAGCACCAAGCCCTGACCCACCAGCCCTTATTTTTTCAGCTAGAGTACCTTGAGGAATAAGTTCTGCTTCAAGTTTTCCTTCATTCATAAGTCTTCCTGTATCATTATTTCCACCTATATAAGAAGCAATTAACTTTTTAATTTGTCCATTTAATAATAACTTGCCAACTCCAGTTCCAGGGTAACAAGTGTCATTAGTTATAACAGTTAAATCCTTTATATTTAAATCTACAAGATAATCTATAATGTCATGCGCAGACCCACATCCGAGGAATCCGCCTATCATTATTGTCATACCATCTTTAAATAAATGTTTTATACTGGCGAATTTACCTTACAATGCACTAAGTTGGTTAATCTATGAGGTTTGCAGTCAAAATTTCGGCCTTGTTCACCTTTTCGGTCATTCTTGCCCCTCTCTGTGTTCTCTGTGAGCTCTGTGGTAGATTTTTTTTCACCACAGAGATCACAGAGAACACAGAGAGGGGAAAAAATGACCGAAAGTT
>CAYYWN010000262.1:0-3787 GCA_964474485.1 uncultured Clostridium sp.
TGACACATGCCACCAGTATGCAATTGGATTACTTTTGTACCCGTCTTTGCAACAGCATGAGCATCTACATCTGAGTCAATATCTGCTTCTAAAATTCCAATACGCATCTCATCCTTCAAGGCCTCAATTGTTCTTACAAGAGTTGTAGTTTTACCTGAACCTGGTGATGACATCAAATTAAGTAAGAATGTCTTGTCTCTTTTTAAATCTTCCCTAAGCAAATCAGCTTGTCTATCATTGTTCTCAAAAACACTTTCTTTAATCTTAAGAATTTTAAATTCATCCATGTCTTATCCCTCCACTTTTCATAAATTTTCTATTAATATGTCGTTATCCTGTGTAGTACTCCTCCAACTTCATTGTAAAATTATACTGCTCAGTATATAACATACCGAATTATAACATTTTCCATAATTTTTTGCCACACTTTAAACACAAAATTATCTCAATTCTAAATATTCCTTGAGTTAAATAAAATACTGAAAGTTCTAATACTAATTATTTGTTTTCTGTTATAATTATGCATATGTCAACCATAATAAATATAACAATACAAAATAACAATTAGAAGGTGGTAAATTATGAAGGAAGAAACATTAAGTTATGAGGATTTTAAATCAGATCTATCTTCAAAATACATAGGTAGGAATGTTTACTACTTTGATTCTATAGATTCTACTAATACTAAAGCAAAGGAACTTGCTTCTAAGTGTGTACCAGAAGGGACTATTATTATTAGTGAAGAGCAAACTGCTGGGCGTGGAAGACTTGGTAGGAGTTGGATTTCACCTAAACATAAGGGGTTATTGATGTCCATTATTTTAAGACCACATATAGATCCTATAAATGCTGTTAAAATCACTCAGCTAATGGCTGCTGCAATTCATAAGTCTATAAAGGAATTAGGTATAAAGTCTTTAATAAAATGGCCTAATGATATAGTTTTAAACAATAAAAAGGTTTGTGGCATACTTACAGAAATGAATGCTGAACTAAATAGAATAAGTTATGTAGTAATAGGTATTGGTATAAATGTAAATCTAGATGAAGATGAAATTCCTAATGATATTAGGTCTATTGCAACATCACTCAAAATAGAAAGTAAAGATGCTATAGATAGAAAAAGACTTTTGTGTAGTATTTTAGATAACTTTGAGATACTTTATGATGAGTTTTTAGATGATTGTAATATGGAAACAGCTCTTAACATATGTAGGGAAAATTCTGCTATTTTAGGAAAGGAAATTCAAGTTATGAAAAAAGACTCTTGCCTTTGTGCAAAAGCCATTGATATTACTAATGATGGAAGATTATTAGTTGAATATATGGATGGGTCTAAAGAATATTTAATATCTGAGGAAGTTTCCGTACGAGGGCTTATGGGTTACGTTTAATTTTACTCTACTACTTTATCTGCTCCCATATTTCTAAACTTCTCATATCTTTCCTGAGTTAAATTACTGATATCTTTATTTTTTAGTGTTAAGACAGATTTTATGATGTTGTCTTTTAGACTTTGGGACATTTTATCTATATCTTTGTGGGCTCCACCTAGGGGCTCTTCTATTATTTTATCTATTATTCCAAAGCTTTTTAGATCTTCGGCGGTTATTTTCATAACCCCTGCTGCCTCCTTCGCACGGGAAGCGTCTTTCCATAAAATACTGGCAAAGCCTTCTGGAGATAATATAGAGTATGTTGAATGCTGAAGCATCCACACTTCATCAGCAACTGCCATAGCAAGTGCTCCTCCACTTCCACCTTCTCCTATAATAATTGATATGATTGGAGTTTTAAGCTCAGCCATATTTATAAGGTTTTTTGCGATTGCTTCTCCTTGCCCTCTCTCTTCTGCACCTATACCACAAAAGGCTCCTTTAGTATCTACAAAACATATTACTGGACGCTTAAACTTTTCAGCTTGTTTCATAAGTCTTAAAGCTTTCCTATATCCTTCAGGATTTGGCATACCAAAATTTCTTTTTATGTTTTCTTTTGTATTTCTTCCTTTTTGCTGTGCGATTACAGTTACAGGAGTTCCATTTAATTTTGCTATTCCACCTACAATTGCACTATCATCTCCAAAGTTTCTATCACCGTGGAACTCAATAAATCCCTCAAAGATTCTTTCTATATAATCTAATGCTGTAGGTCTTTCTACCATTCTAGAAATAGTAGTTTTTTCCCAGGGTGATAAATTTTCATATAAATTAACTTTCATTTTATTTAACTTATTTTCCATTTCACAAATTTGCATTGATAAATCTATATTTCCTTTAATAGAACTTTGCTTTAGCTCTTCAATAGCATATTCTAACTTTTCAATTCTTGTTTCTGCTTCTAAGCTAGCCATAAAATTCACCTTCTCCTATATTACCCTTATATTTCATACATAAATGTAACATCAAATATATCTCTATTTATATCAACAAACCTATACTACTTTCTACTCTCCATTTGAATGTAACCCTATAACCTTACCTAAGGTTTCCTTTAATTCATCTCTTTTTACAATTTTATCTACAAATCCATGGTGTAATAAAAACTCTGCCTTTTGAAATTCCTTTGGCAATTCTTGATTTATAGTTTGTTCTATAACTCTTCTTCCTGCAAATCCTACTAAGGCATTAGGTTCTGCTAAAATAATATCCCCAAGCATTGCAAAACTTGCTGTAACCCCTCCAGTAGTTGGATCTGTAAGTATAGTAATATATAAAAGTCCTGCTTCATTGTGCCTTCCTAAAGCTGCACTGGTTTTTGCCATTTGCATAAGTGAAAATATTCCTTCTTGCATCCTTGCTCCACCTGAAGCTGTAAAAATAACCATTGGCAGTTTATTCAAAATTGCATATTCTACAGCTCTAGTTATTTTTTCTCCTACCACTGTACCCATACTACCCATAATAAAATTACTATCCATTACAGCAATTACTGTATCTTCATTTTGTATTTTACCTTTTCCCGTTATAACTCCTTCATTATTACCTGTTTTTTGTTTCATTTTAAATATTTTTTCTTCATATTTAGGATAATCAAGAGGATTTGAGGCCATCATATCTTTATCAAATTCTTCAAAGGTTCCTTGATCTATAGTTAATTCTATTCTTTCTTTAGGAGTCATTCTAAAATGATAACCACAATAAATACATACCTTATTTTTCTTTTCAACATCTTTTTTATAAAGGATTTTACCACAACTTTCACATTTAACCCACATTCCCTCTGGAATATTAGAAGTGTTTTCTAACTGTTGCGCCTTATCTTTACTATTTTCTAAATTTAGTTTACTTACAGTTATATATTTCCTCTTCTTAAATAAATTCATTTAATTCACCCTCATTATTCCCTATTTAAGATTTCTTTTTCTATAAAACTTGTGTCAAATTTGCCTTTTTCAAAGTTTTCATTATTTAATATTTTAAGTTGAAAATCTATATTAGTATCTACCCCTTCTATTACAAACTCTTCTAACGCTCTTTTCATCTTACTTATGGCTTCTAATCTATCTTTTCCGTGAACAATAAGTTTAGCTATCATGGAATCATAATTTGGAGGAATAGTATAGCCTTCATATACTGCACTATCAATTCTTACTCCATTTCCTCCTGGTACATATAAGCGCTCTATCTTTCCTGGTGATGGCATAAAAGCTTTATCCGGATTTTCTGCATTTATCCTACACTCTATAGCATGGCCTTGTATTTTTATATTACTTTGATCATAACTTAACTTTTCTCCACTAGATATCCTTAGTTGTTCTTTTAATATATCAATGCCTGTAACCATT
>CAYYWN010000263.1:0-3776 GCA_964474485.1 uncultured Clostridium sp.
GTTGACTTAGGACTTGGAAATTACGGGTTGAACTGGTTTAGACTATATGAAAAATCACTATGAGATCATGAGCAGAAGATTATATAGTTTTACTACATAATCTTAGTATATTGCGTTATATATAACAGTAAGAAGAATATGCCTAATAAAGATTATTTAAAGTTCGTGAATATAATACACATAGAATGAAATTACTTTTTAACATCTCTTGCAAACGATTTCTATGGATAATGGGCAACAGAGTATAAGGTTTGGACTTAAGTTTATTAAAAGCTTTTTAGAAGATCATTTTGAAGAAAACAAAATTAATATAATTTTTAAGGTAGGTGCTTTTGAAAGACAAGTAAAGTATATAATTGAATTTTATTTGGGAGAAAATACCCAAACTAAAGATAACTTTATTTATTTAACAGAAGAAGAAATGGATGATTTTATTTATAATGCAACAAAAATAATAGACCAATTACTTAGAGAACTACTTATGAAGAGAACGCCTGCTAAATATTAAGTTTTCATTCAGCTTTTGACGGAGGTATTGTAACTTTGTTACAAGGAGGAGGTTATATGATTCAAATAAGTAAATTAATAAATAATGATGAGAAACAAACCATTACAAATTCTATATTAAGAGAATTACCAGAGTGGTTCGGTATAGAAGAAGCAATAGTTGAATATGTAAATGGGGTAAAAAATATTGACTATTATGTTGCATATGATTCAAATACAGCAATTGGATTCATAAGCATAAAATCAAATAATAGTTATACATCAGAGATATATGTTATAGGAGTAAAAAAGGAATATCATAATCGTGGTATTGGTAAAATGCTTTTAGAAACATCACAGCAAGTATTAATTAACAGCAAAGTTAAGTTTCTTATGGTAAAAACTTTAGGCGAATCTCATCCAGACAAGCACTACAAAAATACTAGGAAATTTTACAATAAATCAGGATTTTATCCCTTGGAAGAGATAAAAGAAATATGGGGAGAAGAAAATCCATGCTTAATTATGGTTAAGAGTCTATCCGATGGTTACAATTGCTAACACACTTAATTTCCATTTTGTGATGATAATTATTAATAGTAGTTAAATACGAATTAAAGATTAGTTATATAATCTTACAGATAAATAGTAATTTATGGGGGATTTGATATGAATGATTTTGGGCTAAATGAGATGCAAAAAATCCAAAAGCAATTACAGGAAAAATATAAGGATAAATGGGGTGGCTTATCACCAGATAAAGGGCGTAATCAATTGTTGTGGATGATGATTGAGGTCGGTGAAGTTGCTGATATAATCAAGAAAAAAGGCGATAATCACATTATGAATGATGAAGAGACAAGAAATCATTTTGTAGAGGAGTTGTGTGATGTATTAATGTATTTTAATGATGTAATGCTTTGTTATTCTATTTCACCTGAAGAATTAAAGAAGGTATATTTACAAAAGCATAATAAAAATATAGAACGTTGGTAAATTCCAATTTGCAGTTGAGTTATTTCACAATATTCTTATAAAGCGAAGTCCACTTGATAAACTAAAGAGAAAATGAGGTGATGAAATCACCTAGATTAATAGGGGGAATTAAAGTGATCATTCAAATAGAAACCGAAAGACTTGTACTAAAGAACTATTGTGAAAATGATTTGGATAATATTTATAGACTCAAGTCAGAACCATTGGTGTGGAAATTTTCAACCCAAATATCTACAAATAAAATTGAGGATTCAATAAATTATTTTAAAAGTGTATTGGAAAACTATGATAAAAATAAGCAGGGCTTTCAAGCTTTATTCTTAAAAAATTCTGGGAAATATATTGGTGAAGCTGGTATTTTAACATTTAACAAGCAAAATAATAGAGCGGTAGTTGGATACAATTTACTTCCGGAATATTGGAATAATGGATATGCAACTGAAATAACAAAAGCTCTAGTGAAATATTTATTTGAAGATAAAAAGACTGAAAGAATTGAAGCCTTAGCATTGGATGATAATAAAGCATCGAGAAAGGTGTTGGAAAAGTCAGGCTTTGTTTTAGAGGGATTATTGAGAAGTTTTGCGTATGTCAATAATCGATATTTTAATGTATGTTATTTCGGAATGATTATATAGAGAAATAAATCATACCAACCAATGTTAATAGAGGATATAAAGCAACTATTCTATGAGATGAATAAGGGGATTTTATAATAAAGCAGGGAGGAGATAAAATGGATTTAGTAAAACCATCTCGTTTAAAATCTGGTGATAAAGTGGCTACTATTAGTCTATCTTGGGGCGGTGCAGGAGATGATGATATTTTATGGAGATATAATATTGGTAAAAAGCGGCTTGAGGAAGAATTTGGATTGAAAGTTATTGAAATGCCACATACCCTTGGAGGAACAGAGTTTATATATAATCATCCGGAAAAAAGAGCAGAAGATTTAATGCTAGCATTTAAAGATAAATCAATAAAGGCTATATTTTCATGCATTGGTGGGGATGAAAGTATAAGGATGCTTCCATTTATTGATTTTGATATTATAAGGAATAATCCTAAAGCTTTTATAGGGTATTCAGATACAACAATTACTCATATGATATGCTTAAAAGCAGGAATTTCAAGCTTTTATGGACCCTCTATATTAGCAGAGTTTGCTGAGAATATTAAAATGTTTGACTATACAAAGCATTGGATAGAAAAAGTATTATTTAATAACTCTATCATAGGTAATATTCATTCATCACAAATCTGGACAAGTGAATATTTACCTTGGGAAGAGAAAAATAAATTTATAGAAAGAAATACACAGTTGAATAATGGATATGAGCTTTTACAAGGCAATGGAATTGTAAAAGGACACTTAATAGGTGGATGTATTGAATCACTAGAAATGATCAAAGGTACAGAAATATGGCCAAGTAATAATTTATGGGATAATTCTATTATATTCTTTGAAACCTCTGAAGATAAGCCGGAGCCAAAATATGTTGAATATTGGTTGCGTAATTATGGTTCACAGGGGATTTTACAAAAAGCTAAGGGAATAATCTTCGGAAAGCCATATGATAATTTGTATTATGAGGAATATAAGAAAGTTATTTTAAATGTGGTAAGAAAAGAACTTAAGTTAGTTGATTTGCCTATTCTTTATAATATGAATTTTGGACACACTTCACCCATGATAACTATACCTTATGGTGCAATGGGAGAAATTGATTGTAGTAACAAAACTTTTTGTATTTTGGATAACGCTGTAATATAAACATATTTAAATGGAAAGGATCTTTATCGTTTAGGATTAAAAATAACAGAAGAGAAGACCATAGTGGAAGATCCATTTTTCTTTAAGGAAATACTTCTATAATATAGATGCTTTAAGATCCCTAATCTTTGTAGATCTAAAGGTAGACGAACTCTAACATTAGAGATTTTAGGTGCAGGTGTAACGGTATTGGATATATAAGAAGACATAAGAATTATGAAAATTATGGCAAGGTTATAGTTTCATAGATTAATAATCACCACATAAAATTCCATGTGGTGATTATCAAATAGTATTTTTTCAGTACTTTTAGATTATTATATTTGATTTAAGATTTTATATCTAATTCATAGTTTTTTTATATTATAACTTTTTACTAAAGTCTACTCCAAACTCTCTACATCTTTTTTACGTCTTTTTTTTGATTTATTTCTATTTTTAACGCTTTCCTTCCATTTTGAAAATTTATCTTCTTTTGTTAGCTTTATATAATTTTGCCATCTTTTTATTGAAAGATCTC
>CAYYWN010000264.1:0-3776 GCA_964474485.1 uncultured Clostridium sp.
TATTAGAAAATATATAAAAGTAATTTTAGATATGCTAATGAATATTCTGGGCTTTATTTTATCTCAGGCTAACAAGTTTAATAAATCATCTTTTAGGGAAAGATAAAAATTGTATTACCCTTAAATTAAGAGTATTAGCACATAAGATATCCAACCTTGGCCTTAGTTTATAAAAAAACAAGAAAGGGGGAAGTCCGTAACTTATAACTTAACTTATTATAAGTAAAGCTATGTACGGTAACGATATGAGAGAACAAATTTTAAGCGTAGGTATTGACATAGGAACTTCTACTACACAGTTAGTATTTACTCATATTACAATTGAAAATACAGCTAGTAACTTTTCAGTTCCAAGAGTAAATATTGTAGATAAAGAAATAATATATAGAAGCGAAATTTATTTTACGCCACTTATTACTCAAAAGAAAATAGATAAAGAAAAAGTAAAAGAGATAATAAAAGGTGAATATGAAAAAGCTAAAGTAAACATAAATGATGTGAAGACTGGAGCTGTAATAATAACAGGAGAAGCTGCAAGGAAAGAAAATGCTAATGATGTACTTCAGACATTAAGTGGATTTGCAGGAGACTTCGTTGTGGCAACAGCTGGACCTGACTTAGAATCAATAATTGCAGGACGAGGAGCTGGTGCTGATAAGGTATCAGATGAAGAAAATGCTTATGTTGTAAATATTGATATAGGTGGAGGCACATCTAACTTAGCACTATTTAAAAATGGAGAGCTCATTGATACAGGATGCATGGATATAGGTGGTAGACTTATTAAAATAGATATGGATACCAAAGAAATATATTATATATATCCTAAAATTAAAGAACTTGCAGAATCTATAGGTGTAAAAGTTGAAGTTGGAGATAAAGCAGACATATATAAGCTTCGTAAGATAGCCCAAAGAATGGTTGAAATTCTAGAAGAGTCTGTTTGTTTAAAAGAAAGAAGTAAGATGTATGACTATCTTCAAACCAATAAGGGAATAAAGAATGGTTATAACATAGAATATATAACATTTTCAGGTGGAGTAGCAGATTATATATACAAAGAAGATTACAGTGACTACTTTAAATTTGGTGACATGGGAGTAATTTTAGGAGAAGAGATAAGAAAATCTAATATACTTTCAAAACTAAAATTAAAACCAGCCATTGAAACTATAAGGGCTACAGTAGTTGGGGCAGGATCACATACTACAGATATTAGTGGAAGTACCATTACTTATACTACAGAAGATATATTCCCAATTAAAAATCTCCCTATTTTGAAACTGTCAAAGAGTGATGAAGAGCAAGGATTTGAATCCATAGAAAAGGCAGTAAGAGAGAAAATAAGTTGGTTTAATATAGAAAATGAAAGTCAATTAGTAGCATTAGCTTTAAAAGGGAGTAAAAATCCTTCTTTTATAGATATACAAAACTTAGCAGCTTCAATTATAAAGGGAATGGAATCATTAATAAATAGTAATTATCCGTTATTTGTAATTGTAGAAAATGATATAGCAAAAGTTTTAGCGCAAACCATTTATGCACAGCTTGGCAGGAAGAACAATGTAATATGCATAGATAGTGTGAAGGTAGAAAATGGAGATTATATCGACATTGGAAAACCGCTAGTAAATGGTAAAGTAGTCCCAGTAGTAATAAAGACCTTAGTATTTAATTCATAAATTTATTAAAAGGAGTGAACAAAATGATACTTAAAACTAAATTATTTGGAAAAACGTATCAGTTTAAGGACGTTAAAGAAGTATTAGCAAAAGCTAATGAAGAAAAGTCCGGAGACAAATTAGCAGGAGTAGCAGCAGAAACAGCTCAAGAAAGAGTTGCAGCAAAGGTTGTATTAAGTCACCTTTTAGTTTCAGATATAAGAAACAATCCAGTTGTTCCTTACGAAATGGATGAGATTACAAGAATAATACAAGATGCCGTAAATGAAAAGATATATGGTGAAATCAAAAACTGGACAATTTCAGAACTAAGAGAATGGATCTTAGATGAAAATACAACTGGGGCTGATTTAACAAGAGTTTCAAGAGGACTTACTAGTGAAGTTGTTGCAGCTGTTACAAAGCTTATGTCTAATTTAGATTTGATATATGCAGCAAAGAAAATAAAGATAACAGCTCATTGTAATACTACAATAGGTGAAGAAGGAAGACTATCTGTAAGATTACAACCTAATCACCCAACAGATGATGTAGATGGAATAGTTGCTTCTTTATTAGAAGGATTAAGCTTTGGTATTGGTGATGCACTTATAGGACTAAATCCAGTTGATGATACAGTTGGAAGTGTCGTTAAGGTATTGAAGAAATTTGAAGAGGTAAAACAAACATATCAAATACCAACACAAAACTGTGTTTTAGCTCACGTAACAACTCAAATGGAAGCTATAAAACAAGGAGCTCCAACGGATTTAATATTCCAAAGTATTGCAGGATCTCAAAAAGGAAATGCAGCATTTGGAGTTACAGCAGATTTATTAGAAGAAGCTAGACAGTTAGCATTAACACAAGGAACAGGAGCCGGTCCAAATGTTATGTATTTTGAAACAGGACAGGGTTCAGAGTTATCAGCAGAAGCACACTTTGGTGCTGACCAAGTAACAATGGAGGCTAGATGTTACGGATTTGCTAAAAAGTATGATCCATTTGTAGTTAATACAGTTGTTGGGTTTATAGGACCGGAATACCTATATGACAGCAGACAAGTTATAAGAGCAGGTCTTGAAGATCACTTTATGGGTAAGCTTACAGGAATATCAATGGGATGCGACGTTTGCTATACAAACCATATGAAAGCAGATCAAAATGATGTAGAGAACTTAGCAGTATTGTTAACTACAGCAGGATGCAATTACTTTATGGGAATACCTCATGGAGATGACATAATGCTTAACTACCAAACTACAGGATTCCATGAAACAGCAACTTTAAGAGAATTATTAAACAAAAGACCAATTGCTGAATTTGAAGCTTGGTTAGAAAAATGGGAATTTATAAAAGATGGTAAATTAACAGGAAGAGCAGGAGATGCTTCTGTATTTCTTAAAAAGTAAAAGGAGGTAAGAATATGTTTTCAGAAAGTGATTTAAAAAGATTAGTAGAACAAGTTTTAGTTGAGATGACTACAAAAGAAGGCGCAAGTGCAGAAGGTACATCTAAAGATAATTTAGAAACTGCAACTGTAGTTGAAGATGGAATGATTCCTGATATTACAGAGGTTGATATTAGAACAAATCTTTTAGTAAAGAATCCAGCAGACAGAGAAGGATACTTAAAAATGAAAAAGCATACTCCAGCTAGAATTGGTGTTGGAAGAGCCGGAGCAAGATATAAAACAGAAACAACACTTAGATTTAGAGCAGACCATGCTGCAGCTCAAGATGCTGTGTTTACAGATGTAGATGAAAAGATATTAGAAGATATGAACCTTGAAATAGTTAAAACTATGTGTTCATCTAAAGATGAATTTATAACTAGACCAGATCTTGGAAGAAGAATCTCAAAAGAAGAGTTAGATAAGTTAAAATCTTATAAGAGAAATCCACAAGTACAAATATATATTTCTGACGGATTAAGTTCAAAAGCAGTAGAAGCTAACGTTAAAAGTATATTACCTGCATTAATACAAGGACTTGAAGGATACGGAATATCTGTAGGAAAGCCTTTCTTTGTAAAGCTTGGAAGAGTTGGAGCTATGGATGTTATATCAGAAGAGTTTGGAGCAGATGTAACTTGCGTTCTTATAGGAGAAAGACC
>CAYYWN010000265.1:0-3725 GCA_964474485.1 uncultured Clostridium sp.
TGAAAATAAAATTTTGTTACCAATGTGTTCTGTAAATATAAATACTAATACTAAATTTGTTATTCCAGAAAACTTCTATGGACAAATTGCTGTAAGGAGTAGTTACGCGTTTAAAAATAATATTACTCATTTTGGAGGTATTATTGATGAAAATTATCGTGGAAATATAATATTAAAAATAGGAAATAATAATTTTAGTATAATTTATAATATAACAAATTTAATTTGAAAACTTTTATTTAAAAGATGGTTTTATATAACTACTTTTTTAATTAAACCTAGTGTATAATCATAATGTAACAAAATATTGATTTAATATGTCACTTTTTAGTAGTTATATTAAATCAATATGAATAGTTATGCGCAAATCTGTAAAGGTTTACATAAATATTCAAAAATAATGCATAAAGTGGGGGATTTTATGAATAAAATGACGAAAAACATTATCGATTATATTATTATAACCTTTGGTATAATTTTAGTTTCTATAGGGACTTACTTTTTTTTGATGCCAAATAATATTGCTGCAGGAGGAGTTAATGGACTTGCAATGATAATAAATAAGCATTTCCCAATTCTGCCTGTAGGTACATCAATGTTTGTTATGAACATAATACTTTTTATAGTGGCATTTATATTAATAGGTAATTCTTTTGGTGCTAGGACAATATATGCAAGTTTATTGTTATCGGGGTTAGTTAGAACATTCGAAGTAATATATCCACACAATATACCATTTACTAATGATATTTTACTTGAATTGTTTTTTGGAATATTAATTCAAGGAGCAGGTATGGGAATAATATTTAATAAAAATGCTTCTACAGGTGGCACAGATATTATAGCTAAAATATTAAATAAGTATTTTCAAATGAATATAGCAAAAGGATTATTATTATCTGACTTTGCAGTAATAACTTTAGCTACATTTACGTTTGGTCTTCAAGAAGGATTATATGCTCTTATGGCTGTAACATTAAATGCAGTGGTTATAGATAGGATGATTGAAGGTCTTAATTCATGTATAGAGGTTAGAATAATAAGTCTTAAACAAGATATAATTGAGAAGTTTATATTAGAAGAAATAGGTAGGGGGGCTACTACTTATTATGCAAAGGGAAGTTATTCAAAGGGCGATATGCAAGTTCTTTGTACTATAGTGGATAATAGAGAATTTATTAAAATAAAGAATTTTATAAAGACAACAGATCCAAAGGCTTTTGTTAGTGTAACAGATGTTTTTGAGACCTTAGGAGATGGGTTTAAGACTTTTTAAACATCTAGATGAACTTATAATTAATAGAAATTATTTATGGTTTTTTAGGCTATTACATTAATAAAAGACATAATCGTAATATTAGGGTAATCAATTAAAACTTTTAGTTATGATAAAATAAGGGAGGAAAATATCTCCTCCTTTATAGATGTTTTATATTAATATTGTATAAAGATAACTTCGAAGATTAAGTACTTAATCTAAAGAATAAAATGATTTAGAATGCAGGGATTATAGAGCCCTTATATTTATCTTCTATAAACTTTTTTATTTCAGGTGAAGTTAGTACTTTACTTAGGGATTTTATAGCTTCAGAATCTTTATTGTCTTCTCTTACTGCTAAAATGTTAGAATAAGGAGATTCTTTAGATTCAATAGCTAAGGCATCGGTTAGTGGATTAAGGTTTGCCTCAAGGGCATAATTTGTGTTTATTACAGCAATAGTAACATCATCAAGAACCCTTGGTAATTGAGGGGCCTCTAATTCCTGTAATTTTAAATTTTTTGGATTTTCTATTATATCATTTATAGTGGCAAGTTCTACATCATTTATTTTTATTAATGATTTAGACTCAAGTAACTTTAAGGCTCTTGAACTATTAGTTGGAGCATTTGGAATAGCTATCTCATCTCCCTCTCTTATTTCAGATATATCTTTTATTTTTTTAGAGTATATGCCAAGAGGTTCAAGATGGATTTTTGCTGTAAAGGCTAAATCAGTACCTCTTTCTTTATTAAACTTTTCAAGGTATGGAGAGTGTTGAAAGAAATTTGCATCTATTTCTTTTTCTACAAGAGCTGTATTTGGGGTAACGTAATCTGTAAATTCTACTATCTCTAAATTATAACCTTCTTTTTCAAGTAGTATTTTAGCTTCTTCTAGTATTTCACTATGAGGTACAGGACTTGCACCAACTTTTATAGTGTTCTTATTAATTTCCTTAGACTTGCTTGAACAACCTATAAATATTGAAGGTATTAATAATAATGAAGTTAGTAAAATGATTAGCTTTTTCATTGTGTATTCCTCCTATGAAATTAATTTTTTATATAATATATTTCCAAGTGCTTGAATTAACTGAACTAATATTATTAAAATAATTACAGTTACAATCATTACATCAACTTTAAATCTGTGGTAGCCATATCGTACAGCTACATCTCCAAGTCCACCAGCACCAATGGAACCAGCCATAGCTGAGTATCCTATAACATTAATAACCGTAAGTGTTATACCAGAAACGATAGAAGGTAAAGCTTCTTTTATCATAACTTTAAATATAATTTGCATATTGCTTGAACCAAAGGATTTTGCAGCTTCAATTATTCCATAATCTACTTCGTTTAAAGAAGATTCAATAACTCTTGCAGCAAATGGCATTGCACCAATAGTTAGGGGTACTATAGCCGCATTTGTCCCAATACTTTTTCCAACTATAAATTTAGTTAAGGGTGCTATGGATATCATTAATATTAGAAATGGCATGGATCTTAAAATATTTATAATAAAATCTAAAATATTATAAATTAATTTATTGGGATTTAATCCTTTAGGTGATGTTACAACCAATATTATAGCTAGGATAAATCCAAAAATTACAGCAAGTATTGTAGAAGACATCACCATATATAAGGTGTCTAAAAGTGCAGGTAATATAATATTTTGAATCATTAATTTCTCACCTCCCAGTTTATATTATTTTGATCTAGATATTTTACTATGCTATCCTTATCATCTTTTTTTATATTAATGGTAAGAGTGCCAAGAAGAGAATTCCTAAATTTTTCAACCTTACCTTCAATTATAGAAAAGTCCTTGTCTAAGTCTCTAGCCATAGAAGTTATAATGGACTTGCTACTAGATTCTTTGGGAAAAAATAGCTTAATATTTATCCCTTGAAGTTTTATAGGTAAATCACCATCACCAATAAAAGTCTTTAAGCTACTATCAGGTTTTAAAAAGAGATCTTCTACACTTCCGTTATATAAAAGTTTTCCGCTATCAATAAGGGCAACACTATTGCAAACTTCTTTTATAACTTCCATTTGGTGAGTTACTATAGCTATGGTTATACCAAAATCTTTATTTAATTTGTTTAGTAGGGATAAGATATCTTTTGTAGTCTTAGGGTCTAAAGCTGAAGTAGCCTCATCACAAAGGAGCATCTTAGGCTCTAACGCAAGGGCTCTTGCGATAGCTATTCTTTGTTTTTGACCACCACTTAATTTAGATGGCTTAACATGGGCTTTATCAGTTAGTGAAACTAGATCTAATAATTCATAGACCCTCTTTTTTATTGATTCTTTGGTGTAGCCCCAAGTTTCTAAGGGAAGTGCTATATTTTCATAAACTGTCTTTCTGTTTAATAGATTAAAGTTTTGGAATATCATACCTAAGTCTTTTCTAGCAATTCTAAGGTCTTTATAATTTAGCGTTTCTATATATTTA
>CAYYWN010000266.1:0-3715 GCA_964474485.1 uncultured Clostridium sp.
ATTTATATAAATCTCTAAATCTATTTTCTATCGGTATATATTTTAAAACATCTTATCTAAACAGAAGTGGGTGAGTATTATTATTACAAAATACGAAATTATTATAAGCTACATAAAGCATGAAATAGAAATTGATAACTTTAACGGTAAATTACCCTCTATAAGAGCTCTTGCTATAAAATTTAGTTGTAGTAACTCTACAGTTATAAGAGCTTATTCTGAGCTTGAAAAACAAGACCTTATATATGCCCTGCCTAAAAGCGGATACTTTGTGGTAGACAACAAGCTAAAATATTATAATATAAATGAATCAAACAATATAGACTTTTCTTCTGGAGAGCCAGATAGTAAGATTTTGCCTTATGAAACTTTTCAAAAGTCTTTTGAAAAAGCAATAGAAGAGTATAAATATAATATATTTGGATATTCTTTATCCTCTGGTTTTACACCTTTAAAAGAAAGTGTTCTTTCACTATTTAAACAATCTAACTTAGACTGTTCTCTTGATAAAATTTTTATTACCTCTGGGTCTCAGCAAGCTCTTTCAATATTATCTATTTTAAATTTTGGACAAGATAAAGAGTCTATTTTAGTAGAACAACCTACATACAATATCTTTTTAAAGTGGCTTAATATTAATAAATTTAATGTTATTGGAATAGAGCGAGATTTTAATGGTATAGATTTAGATAAACTAGAATACCTCTTTAAACATAAAAATATTAAATTTTTCTACACCATGCCTCGTATGCATAATCCCCTAGGTACTTCTTTATCTGAAGATGATAAAAAACAAATTGTATATCTTGCAAATAAATATGATGTATATATAGTTGAAGATGATTATTTAAGTGATTTAAATGATGATTCTTGTCCTGCTCTATATAAATATGATAAAAATGAAAAAGTCATATATATTAAAAGTTTCTCAAAAACCTTAATACCAGGTCTAAGATTAGCCGCTTGCATAATACCCAAAAAAATTATAAATGAGTTTAGTAATTACAAAGTGACCTTTGATTTAGTTTCTACAGTACCAATGCAAGGAGCCCTAAGCTCTTTTATAGATAGTGGACACTATAATAACTACATTTATAAGCTTAAGAGTTTTTATGGCAGCAGAATGAGGCTTCTTAAGCATAAATTAGAAGGTTTTTTAGACCTTAGTCTAGAACATAATGTTCCAACTAATGGAATGTTTTCTTTAATAAAATTACCTAATACTAATATAGAAGAATTTATAAATATAATGAATACAAAAGATATATCTCTTAGAGATGGGGCTCACTTTTATCTTAAAGAATTCAACAATATACCTTCTTTAAGAATAAGCCTATGCAAGGTAAATGAAGATAAAATAATTAAAGGTATGGACTATATCTTTAAGGAACTAAAAAAGTCACAATATAATTCTCCTTTAAAAGCCTGCCAACAATTAGAACTATAATAAGATATTTATTTTTTACTATAAACTCTTAAAATTAATAAATCAAAATACATATTATATAAATATTAAAAACCTTCTACCTATTATATATAACAAAAAAGAACCCTGTTTACTCTAGGGTTCTTTTTATGGGTTATTTTGTAATAAAAATAAGGCGGCTATAAGCCGCCAAAAGGTTAAATTTTTAATTTTAGTTTTATTAAAAACAGTATAAACGCTACAAAACATACTACAATTATACAACTTACTCCTTCTAGAAAAAAGGGACATTCCATTAAATAGTTTTTGAAAGTTTCTACCATATCCCATATACAACTAGTAATTAGCCCACATACTATGAAAAATATCATAGAGATAAATGCTTTTGAAGTACTTTGCATAAATACTACTCCTTTCTTTATAAGTTAAGTGCTGTCAAGTTTATAAAGATGCATTTTCCTCAGTCCCATTTCTCTCACCTCTTTTCCTAAAGGTTATATTTTCATTGGATATTTATATTAGTGGGTATTTAACCTTTATACAATTATTATACATCTATAGTAATAATTGTCAAACTATTATGAATATTTGTAACCTCTATTTTTAAATAAAAAAATAAAGCCTAGAGTTTCCCCTAGGCTCTTGACTAATCTAGTCTTACATAATCCTTATGAATAAATCCTCCACTATTCCCATAGTAGATACTGTACCAATCTCTTTTAGAATATTGAGGACTTATTTTAATACTAGTATCTTTACTTAAAGTACCTATTATGTTACTGGAAGTACTAGCTCCATCTCTAACATTTAATGTACTGGCTGTAACTGTTCCATAAAGTATATCGTCCTTTACCGTTTCTTGTACTGGTGGAACATAAGCTGAAGCACTTGAATTGTTATCAGTTATGGCTTTTACTATAGCATTGGCTATTTTTTCACCACTATACTTGTCCATATCATTTTGAGAATCAACAAATGAGCACTCTATAAGTACACAATGCATAAAGGTATATTTAGGTATATATAAGCCACTACCATCTTTAACACCTCTGTTGCGTATACCTAAAGCATTACAAATCTCTTCACATATCTTATTACCATAGATACGGTTGAGTAGGTACTGATTGACACTTAATGCCACACGCTTATCACTCTTATCATTTGCCAGGGCCTTTATATTATCAATGTAAGTTGTCAAATCTTTCATAATATAGCTATTCCCCTGAGGAGCCATGTCTTGCCTGTCTTAACCAATAATATATGCTCCTATGGCTCGCGGGTATAAATAGTTCGGCTATGTGGACTTTCGTCTTTATATCATCTACATCTACCTGTGGTTCTGTAAAATATACATATCCTATCTTAGAAAGTTCTTTCAACACCTTGTCTTGGGTTATCTCAGTACACCCTTGCCTATCTTTCATTCTTTCATCTATATAACCCTTAACATTTCTTAACATTCTACTAACTTCAGCATTAATAATTTCTTCCTTCTTACAACTAGGATAAGCTGCTTTATAAGCTCAAGTGGCATTAAGATCCACTAGATATTCATCAACAAATATTTTTTGCTTTGGTGTTAGCTTCACAATGCCACCTCCTTTTATGTATTAAAAAAGAGCCCTATTAAGAGCTCTTAATTTTTGCTTATTATTTTTAATGGCATGTCCTAACAGTATGTTGTGTTGATTCCAGTCTTATTTCTTTTCCCCAATATGCGTGGCAATTTTTGCATACGGTCCAATATACACCATACTTCTTAGTAACTACACAATAATGTATTATTTTATGAGTCTTGCATTTAATTTCATGGTCTGATGTGTCCGTATTGGAATTAAAGCAAATGTTAGAGCTAAAGTAAGTATCATAGAAAATATCTTTAAAGACTTAAACTTTTTCATAATTCTTCTTCACCCCCTTTTAATTACAATTATACCCTTTTATGTGATTAACCTCAATTACTTTCTTTCGCCAGATTGTTACATTAGCTTTCATAATCCATCTAAACAATCTGGTGCTTTTTTTAAAAAATGAACACCATAAATATACAAAAAGACACCTAGTTCCCTAGATGCCTTCTTTTATTCACTCATAGAACAGCAGTTACCATTGACGTGATCTCTGCTATTTTCCGTTAGATATAATTTAATCTAATATCATATTAACATATTCTACCTACCATTAAAACTCCAACTTTTTACCATCATCTCACCATATCTAATTTTAATCCATCTATGCCAAATAAAAGCATGCTTAACTCTTTTATCATTTCATTCATCCATCTTCTTG
>CAYYWN010000267.1:0-3699 GCA_964474485.1 uncultured Clostridium sp.
TAGATGCAGCAGCTAAATCTCCATCATCATATATAATAACATCTATATCATCATCTACAAATCTTTTGTTCATATTTTCTCTGAAGTTCTTTAAATTTGGAAGAGGGTGTCTTCCTCCATGTTCTTTGACTTCTCCTGTTAACTCAGTTTCTAAATCTACATATATAGCTCCCTTTATATGTCCTTCATTAAATGCTTTTTTACCATATTCTTTATCACTTAAGTTAAATCTGCAATCTAAAAGCACAAACTCTTTATCATCCTTTATGTTTAAGAAGTCCTCGAGTTTCATTAAATTTTTCATAGTGCGCCTCCCTCTTTTTATTAAAATACTTTATAATATTATATCATAACCATAATATATAAAAAAGGGATATAAAAATGCTTACATCTACACATTTACACCTCTTTATAGTAACTATGATCCTTAATATATTATTCCCTAAAAAGCCTTCAAATATGTTATTCTAATCTTGTTGTAGTATTAAGCTTTATAAATCAAAGGGTTAAAGTCTTTCAAAATAATTTTGTAGCAACGATTGTTGAAGTATGGATGTATTTGTAATAAACTTAACTATATCCTCTATTATATATACAAAAAAGAACCCTGTTTATTTTGAGGGTTCTTTTAGGTTTCTTTATAATTTTTAGATCTACTTTAAATTATAAATAACTCCCCAGATTAACTGTGTGAATTGTCTCTTAATTTAATTTAACCACTACTTGTCCACTAGATAAGAATGAACTATCAAATTCTAACTCTAATCCTGTGGCTCCTTTTGGCACTTCTACTACGTAAACTCCTGTTAGCTTTCTTCCTGCCCCTACTGTTCCATCCATTTGTCCAGCTTTCGCGGCAGTTTGCCCCATAATAGAATATTCTATAGCTCTTCCATCTTTGTCAACTACTTTAAACATAATAATGGAAGAAACTATTTTTTCCTTATCTGATATATTTTCTACTGTACAATCTACAGCTAAAAATTCATTCCCTTCTTTAGGTTTAGAAAAATCGTTCTCTTCTACTGTATATACCTTATTTACAGTAACTTTAAAATCTTTTAATTCTACTACGTCACCGACATTAAATACCTGAGATTCCTTTTCCTTTTTATCGCCTTTCTTTTTATCCTCTGTTTTGGCAATAGTAGCCTCATCTACTTTTTTGGGATCGTCTTTTTTACTTCCATTAATTCCACCAATTCCAGCTATTACAACAATAGCAAGTATTACAGTAATAATTTTATGTTTCATAAAAAAGTTTCTTTGATCTTTACCACAATGAATACATTTATTAACCCCATTTGCAATTTCTTTTCCACAAGCTTTACAATTAACCATTTTACTCATTTACTAACTCCCCCAATATTTAATAATTATGTCTACATTGTAACAAAACATTCATATATTTACAATGACTAAAAATAACAGTAACCCAGGATTTATTCCTAGGCTACCATTAAAAATACTATTCATCTTTTAATATAATTTCTCTATCCTTTAATTCTTCCAAGTCTTCAATCGTTTCAAGGTTCTTTATAAAGCTCCTTGTATGAGATCTCTTATTTAAATATTTACCATGATCTTTATTTTTATCATACCTCTTTTTATATATTATTTTGTAATAAAAAATAAGGCGGCTATAAGCCGCCAGAAGGTTAAATATTTAATTTTATTTTTATTAAAAATAGTATAAAAGCTACAAAAACTACTACAATTATACAACTTACTCCTTCTAGAAAGAATGGACATTGCATTAAATAGTTTTTGAAAATTTCTACCATATCCCATATACAATCAATAATTAGCCCACATACTATGAAAAATATCATGGAGATAAATGCTTTTGAAGTACTTTGCATAAATACTACTCCTTTCTTTATAAATTAAGTGCTGTCAAGTTTACAGATATGCATTTTCCTCAGCCCCATTTCTCTCACCTCTTTTCTTAAATCTTATATTTCCATTGAACATTTATATTAGTGGGTATTTAACCTCCATACAAATATTATACATCCGAGGTAACAATTGTCAAATAATTTCAAATCTTTGAAATTATTACTTTTAAACAAAAAATAAAGCCTAGAGTTTCCCCTAGGCTCTTGATTAAGCTAATCTTACATAATCAACTTTTAAAAGTAACTAATTACAATAAGGAGATCTTATTTCTTCAATTTTTAATCACCTAATTTTCGGCATAAAAATAGCACCTACTAATGTAAGTGCTTTTATTTTTATAAATATATTATTTTTGTAATTTAGGCCCTTTTTGTACTGTTTTAGCAATTACATCAGAAATATACCACTCGTCCTGTTTTTTCACTTTACTTAAGGGGCAACTCCCATTGATATATCATAAACATCATAAATTCCACCTAAATAATCTTTATCCTCCCCCTTTATTGAACCGTCTTGAACTTGCGCATTAGCATTAAATCTTCTTATAATAGTATCCGCAAAATCAAGTGCCACATCACTACTTGTAGCATCTGCTAGAGTTGCGGTAAATGTTATTTTTTTCTCCTCTACCTTTATATCTATCTCTTTTACATAATTAAAGTTTTCTGGATTAGTTAATTCAGTTTTAGTATCTTCTATGCATTTCTTCCAATCCACTTTAAATTCACCTTCCGTGGTGTCTTTTTTTCCATCTACAGTAGTTTCATTATTTGCTTTTTTAGCTCCAGCTTTAACTCCCTCTTTAAATCCGTCAATAAATCTACAACCTGCAAAGCTTAAAGACATAATTGTGCACAAAAAAGCACTTATTAATTTCCTTTTCACAACATAACCCCCTATATAATTTATAACATCATTATACAGTACATGAAGAATACATTACAATAGTTTGCTAATACCTCCACCATTTAGTAATACCTCTTGCTAGTTGTTTGCGCACTAGGGCTCTCGTTAAGTTCTGTAAAGAAAGTATTCTCAACAAAACTTTTAAATATTGCATCCATGTTAGACACACTAAAAAAGAGGCTGTTGATTCTCTCAACAACCTCTTTATTCCAAATATTTTGTAGCAACAGCATTGTTACAAAACTAAATTTAACTACATTATTTAATTTCATTTTTCTTTTAATACAGCCATACCAGTGCTTATACACACTTAACGGCATTTAATAACATTTAGGTCTCAGAATATGTTATTTGAAGGCTTTAAATATATTTATTAAATTTTTAGGGGAGTCTTAAAGTAAAGATTCTCCTTCTTCCCAGTTTGCTGGACACATTCCACCGGTTTGAAGTGCTTTTAATACTCTAATTGTCTCATCTACGTTTCTACCTACATTTAAGTCATGAACTACTTGATATTTTACTTCTCCATCTGGATCTATTATAAATAGACCTCTTAATGAAATAGCTTCTTCTTCTACAAATACTCCATAATCTTTAGCTACTTCATATTTTTTATCAGAAGCAACCGGGAAATTAATTTGTCCAAGTCCTCCATTAGCTTTATCTTGCTTTATCCAAGCTTGGTGAGAGTATTCACTATCACAACTCACAGTTAAAATCTCTGCTCCAAGTTTCTTAAAATCTTCAGCTCTATCACTAAAAGCAGTTATTTCTGTTGGGCATACAAAAGTAAAATCTAGTGGATAAAAGAACATAACTAACCATTTTCCTTTGTAATCCTCTGATTTAATTTCTAAAAAATCACTACCGTCACCCTTAACTGCATTCATTTTA
>CAYYWN010000268.1:0-3698 GCA_964474485.1 uncultured Clostridium sp.
TGAAGTAATAATAGTTAAATCATTAAGCGATGGATATGTAGATCTTGGTGGACCTTCTGTAAATTCACAGATGTCCTTGATTTCTAATGACCTTTTAAACCTAGGTTGTGAAAAAGTCTTAGTAGACGGTGCCCTAGGTAGAAGAACTTTTGCATCTCCAAGCATAACAGAAGCTACGATTTTATCTACAGGTGCATCTTTGTCAAAAAATATGTATAGTGTTATAGAAAAAACAGCACATACAATAAGACTATTATCTATACCTGAGGAAGAAGATTCATATATAGTAGCCTTATGTAATAACACCTTAGAAGCGCAGAGAATAAACATAATTTATAAGAATAAAAGCATAAAACATCTTAATGCTTTAACTTCTTTAGATTCCGGGAAAGATATAGTTTATAATCTTAATGAAAATGTATCCTATGTTTTTATTAAAGGAATATTATCCGATAAGCTTTTACTTGATATAATTAAATCTACAGATCTTTATAAAAAAGTAACCTTTCTAGTTGAAGATGGTACAAAATTATTTTTATCAGAAGAAGTTTATAAAAAGTTTATAGTTACTGGTGGCAAAATAAAGTGTCTATTTTCGATAAATATTTTATTTATAACCTGTAACCCTAAATCCCCTTATGGCTATGAATTTAACAAGGACATCTTTTTAAATAAACTAAGAGAAGCTGTAAATTTGCCAGTGTTTGATGTTGAGTATAATGCATAAATAAACTTAAAGAAGGTGAATGTAATGATTTTTTTAAATAAGAAGCAAAGAGAGCAGGTAGGATACACCTTCATAATTGACAAGCTTGATGTTATTACACCCTTTGGTGAGGATCTCAAAAAAAATATAACTCCTTTTAAACAAGAGGATAGAGACTTACTCTTAATAGAACTAAATAATACAGAAAAAATAGCTAATAGCTATATGGAAAAAAGAAGTACTTATAGATCAATAGAAAGACTCTTATCAAAGGTAAAAGATATCAGAAATTCAATTGTTAGATGTTCAAATCTTAATACCTTAGATGATGTAGAGCTTTTTGAAATTAAAAGTTTTTGTATGATATCTGAAGAATTGTATAGCATTTATAAAGATTTTAATAAATTAATTAATATAACTAAAATAGATTTTTTTGATTTAAGCGCTATCTTAAATCTATTAGACCCAGACAATAAAAAGTTACCCACATTTCAAATATATGATAGTTATTCTAAAAGATTAAAAGATATCCGACTCAAAAAAAGGCAATTAGAAGATGAAATATTATACTCTGATAATGATGAAAAAATTATTATACTTAAAGAAAAGAGATTAAAGTATGTTATTGAAGAGGATGCCGAAGAACTAATCATAAGAATAAAATTAACTAAAAAAATAAACTTATATGTTGATACTATAAAAAATAACATTTATTCTATGGGTAAATTAGATTTTTTAATTGCAAAAGGAAAACTAGCTTTAAATTATAATGCTACAAAACCTGAGATATCAGACTATATGGAAGTTACCTTTACTAATTCTTTTAACCCCGAAGTTAAACACATATTAGAGTCTAAGGGCACTCCTTTTACACCAATAAATATCTCACTTAATTCTGGAGTTGCGGTTATTACAGGTGCTAATATGGGGGGTAAAAGCGTAACCCTTAAAACCATAGTCCTTAATTTACTTTTAGGGCAGTTAGGTTTCTTCGTTTTTGCTGATTATGCAAAATTCCCTATACTAGACTTTATATACTTTATATCTGATGATCTTCAATCGGTATCACAAGGACTAAGCACCTTTGGTGCTGAAATAATAGAGCTTAAAAATGTAATAGAACATGCCAAGTTTAAAAAAGGCTTTATAGCTCTAGATGAATTTGCAAGAGGTACTAACCCAAAGGAAGGATCATTTTTAGTTAGATCCTTATGCGAATATTTAAATACAACAACTTCTATTAGCGTAGTATCTACCCACTACGACAATATAGTTACTGATGATATGATTCACTACCAAGTAACTGGGTTAAAAAATGTATGTTTCGAGGATTTAAAAAGAAAAATTGATCTTAATAAAACTAATTCTATCGAAATAATTCAAGAACATATGGATTACAGCCTAGAAAAGGTATCTAACACTAATAAGGTACCTAAAGATGCCTTAAATATATCAATACTTTTAGGTCTCCAAAAGGAAATCGTAGAAATAGCTCAAAAATATTATTATGTAAATTCAAATAATGAGGAGGAAGATTATGAATAGTAAATTAAACCTAAACTTTGAAACAGTATCTAAAGCTAGGTCACATGCTAAAAATATAGCTTTAGATACACAAGAATTTATAGATTTACATACAACTGTAGCTGTAGAAAGAACAGTCTGTAGGCTTCTTGGCATAGATGGTATCGATAGCGTTGGTGTTCCTTTACCTAATGTAGTTGTAGATAACATAGTAAAGAATGATGCTCTTTCCTTAGGTGCTGCTTATTTTATAGGTAATGCCATGTTAAATACAGGTCTTTCACCTCAAGAGATAGCTGAGAAGGTAGCTAAAGGACAGCTAGATTTAACTACTTTAGAGTCTAAAGACCTATTTGAAATAAAAGCTACTATAATGTCTGTAGCAAAAATATATGTAGAAAAAATTAAACTAAATAGAAATAAAAGAGAAGAAGCTCTTTTAAAGCTTGGAGATAAAAAAGGACCTTATTTATATGTAATAGTTGCTACTGGAAACATTAAAGAAGATATAACTCAAGCAGTTGCAGCTGTAAAACAAGGTGCTGATATAATAGCTGTAATAAGGACTACAGGGCAAAGCCTTTTAGATTATGTCCCTTATGGAGAAACCACTGAAGGATTCGGCGGTACCTTTGCTACTCAAGAAAACTTTAGACAAATGAGAGAGGCACTTGATGTAATTGGTGATGAAGTTGGTAGATACATAAGACTTTGTAATTATTGTTCTGGATTATGTATGCCTGAAATTGCTGCTATGGGAGCCTTAGAGAGACTAGATGTCATGTTAAATGATGCTCTTTATGGAATATTATTTAGAGACATAAATATGAAAAGAACCCTTGTAGACCAATATTTTTCACGTGTTATCAACGGCTTTGCAGGTGTAATAATAAATACAGGTGAAGATAATTATCTTACTACCTCAGATGCCTTTGAAGAAGCCCATACTGTACTTGCTTCTCAATTTATTAATGAACAGTTTGCATTAGTTGCTGGACTTCCTGAAGAGCAGATGGGTTTAGGCCATGCTTTTGAAATGAATCCCGATCTTAAAAATGCCTTTTTATATGAACTAGCTCAAGCTCAAATGGCTAGAGAAATATTCCCAAAGGCTCCTCTTAAATATATGCCTCCTACAAAATTCATGACAGGAGATATATTTAAAGGAACTGTACAAAATGCACTTTTTAATATGGTAAGCGTATTAACTAATCAAAAAATACACCTTTTAGGAATGCTTACAGAGGCTATACATACTCCACTTATGTCTGATAGAGCACTTTCAATAGACAATGCTCGCTATATCTTTAATAGTATGGAAGACCTAGGAGACGAACTTGAATTTAAAAATGGTGGTAAAATGGAAGAAAGAGCTAATGAAGTATTAAGCAAATCTTCTGAGCTATTATGTGAAATTGAAGGTGAAGGTCTATTTAAGACTCTAGAAAAAGGCATGTTTGCAGGGATA
>CAYYWN010000269.1:0-2399 GCA_964474485.1 uncultured Clostridium sp.
ATCTGCATTACTTACTTCGCCCTTAGCTAAAACCCACTTTACAGAATTAACATAGGTAGCAGCGCCACTAACTAATGCATTGTCAGGCTTAACTGCTTGTTCAAAGGAGTAGTATGAAGATTTTGTAGTAGCATCTACTTCAAGCTTTACAGGTACACTTTTTTCTATATATTCATCAATTTCTACGTTAACTCTTAAAGATTCATTTTTCTTAATGTTTATGTTTGTAGGATATTGAGTTATCTCTACTGGTATAAGATTACTGCCTTTTCTTACTGCATAAGTACTAAGATCAACCACAATTTTAAACTGTTCTGCCTTAGCTCTATAAACCTCAGAGGCTGGTCCTTCAAGCGTTAATGTCACAGTAAGGTCTTGTTTTGGTAGCACCGTAAGTTTAGAGCTTTCAATAGTATCACTATTTACTATCTCTACAGGAACCCCTGTTAGCTTATAGCTTCTAGTCGGATTTTCTACATTATAAATATAGAGCCAAACTCCAAAGGATGTAATAAAGCACAATATTTTTATTAAGAAGTTTTTTTGACTTTTATTTTTATCCATGTCTTCACCCTCTCTCCTAAGGTGGATGCCTTAACTTGTCTATTTTTCATTACTTTAATTAATATGTCTTTTAATTTATCTTTATCATAATTCCTTGTAAGTCTTCCGTTTATAGCAAGAGATATTGTTCCTGTTTCTTCAGAAACTACTACAATCAGTGCATCCGATACTTCTGACAGTCCTATGGCCGCTCTATGTCTAGTTCCGAGTTTTTTATTTATATCCGTATTCCCTGTAAGAGGTAACACACATCCCGAAGCCACAATTCTAGTGTTTCGAATTATTGTAGCACCATCATGCAAAGGAGTGTTTACTACAAATATATTTTCAAGCAATGATGCTGTAACAATACCATCTATTTTAGTGCCATTAGCTATTACGTCGTTTAATCCCGTGGTTTGCTCAATGGCTATTAAAGCTCCTGTTTTACTTTCAGCTAAATTTTCTACTGCATTTACAAGTTCTGTTATTATTTGTTCCATGAGCTTTTCATCTTCTAACAATATATGTCTTTCGTTAAAGGCAGTTCTTCCAAGATGTTCTAATGCTCTTCTTATTTCTGGTTGGAAAATAATTATGATTGATAAAACACCTATAGTTATAGTTTTACTAAGTATGGTATAAACCATGGTAAGTCTAAGGAAATAACTTATAGGAATCAAAACTAATATTAATAATATTCCTTTTAACAATTGTTCTGCTCTTGTTTCTTTAATAAGCATATATCCCTTATAGAAAATATAAGAGACTACTAATATGTCTAATATTGAGAAAAACGATATATTTTTCACTGTATTTATTATACTTGCTAAATCCACTGCCTCTCACCTCTAAATCAAAGTCTTACCTGTAATTATACACTAATAACTATATTTATAGTACATGTCAACAAGTTTTTTTATTTAATTTTTATGAAGTATCTTGTTTTAGTAATTAAGTATCTTGTCTACTAATATATTTAATTTAGGATGATATATCATTTAACCTGTTTTTATCTAAAAAAATATTTTTTTAGATTTATATAAAAATATATTATTACGCTTTACAGTATATTCAAAATAACCTCTATATATAAATAAAATTTAAATGTGGGGTGATACATATGAATGAAGAGGTTAAAAATATTAAAGACACTAAAGATGTTAAAAATGCTAAAGATACTAAAGATACGTTTTTTAATTGGTCTGTAAGAACTTTGGTCCTTATCCTTATTATAATTGTATCCTTTTGTATATTTAATTATTTAAAGCCTAAAACTAATAACGCTAAATCTACATCCTTAGGTAATATCATACTTAAACTAAACTCAATAAACAAAGATTTATCTACATCTATTTATACGAAAGATAACTCAATAAATTTGAAGGAAATAAATATTTATTTAGATAAATTAATACTCCTCAAAGAGGATACTGAAGTAATTTTTAAAAAGAATCCTGATATAAACCCTAACTTTTTAAATGGTATACATAATAACATCCTTTTTTATCAGCAAATAAAGGTCTTATTAGACCATTCTGATTCCTTAGATTTTAACGAAACCTTAAAATCAGTAGAAAACTATAAAAAGATTGCCATTGAAGAGTACTCAAGTTGTAACTTTGAACACTTAAAAGATATTTTTCCTTCTGAAAGATATTCTGGCAACTTTGGCACAGGAAGATGATGTTTCTTTGGCAGTATATAATTTCCAATTAGAACTGCTTGCGGAACTTGGCTACTGGTCGGGAAACAGGGCATACAAAAATTTTCAGACATTGCCGTTTATTGAAGAAATTTTAGAACGAAAATTAAAAACCCGCCAAATCTTACCAAAATTACTATAACATGGATAA
>CAYYWN010000269.1:2409-3696 GCA_964474485.1 uncultured Clostridium sp.
TTTTTCCTTCTGAAAGCATAAAATATATGAATGAGGCCTATCTATCCTTTAACAAAACCATAAAAGAAAAAAGAGATATTGATATTAAAACTAATGACAATTTAAAATTTAAAGCTTCTTTATCTTCAATGGTAGAAAGCTTTTTACCTCTAAAAGTAGATAAGTTCAGTCTCATTGAAAAATGTAGAGATGGAAAATATACTTATGAAATATTAGAAAACGATATAGAAAGTAATCTTAAAAGTTTTGAAGAGATAAAAAAAGAATTTAATTTCATTAAGATTCCTCCTAATGCCATTCAGAGCTATCAAGCTTTTGGTGAGGTTTTAAATAGTTATAATATCTACTTAAAGGAACTTAAACGTAGTATTAATAATGAAAAGTCAGTTTTTAATTCAACCACTGATAAAAGTGTTCTAGAGATAGTAGATGAAGAAATTAAAGGTAAATATGAAGATGTAGAAATATGTTTACAAAAATTTAACACTATTTTCAGTGCTTTTTCTAATGAAATAAAGGCAAATAAATGAATTAAAATTTTATAGTGGGGAACAATACCAATAACACAGTTAACCAAAGGAGGTTCTTTATGAAAAGATATTACTTGGTTTTCACTTTTCTTATGATTTTTATACTTATTGGAAGCTCTACACCAAAAGTATATGCTAATGAAAGTATAGATGAAAAACCTGAAATATCCTTAAATAAAACTAAGGCTAGACCTATAGACTTTGAGGGCATGTATGTTCCCCTTGGCCACGAAGTCGCTGAAGATAATATTACAGATAATAATATAAATTCTATGGATCTTTATAAAGAAACTAATAATGCAGTGGAGGTTATAAGTTTTAGCAATAAAAAAATCCTTGTATCAAAGGATGATATAGATCTTATGTCCAAAACTGTATCTGCCGAAAGCAAAGGCGAGCCCTATGAGGGAAAAGTTGCGGTTGCTTCTGTAATATTAAATCGAATGTCTCATCCTAGCTTTCCTAAAACAATAAGGGATGTTATAATTCAAAAAAATGCTTTTTCTTGTGTACGAGATAATACTGTATATGAAGATCCTGATGATAGCTGCTATAGTGCTGTTATGGATGCGATAAAGGGTAATGATCCAACAAATAAAGCTGTGTTTTTTTACAACCCAAATACCGCCACTTCTAAGTGGATGAAAAACATAAATAAATCTAATGTAAAAACCATAGGAAATCATGTGTTTTTCGATGTAAATTAAGTTAAACACAATATAAATTATAAAAATAGCTTCCCAAAGAAATAACTTTG
>CAYYWN010000270.1:0-3695 GCA_964474485.1 uncultured Clostridium sp.
AACTACTTATATTATTTTATTAAATAAAGTTAAAATATTCATTATATAAGAAACTAAAAGTTTCATAGTTTACAACCTTTTATTATTCTCTCTTATTTTTTAAAAAGTAAACTATACCAAATGCTACTGCGGACATCATAATAGATACAGTTATATAAAATCCTTGTGGATGTTCTAATAATGGCATAAACTTAAAATTCATACCAAATATTCCTGATAGTATACTAGCAGGAAGTAACATCACTGTAATAAAGGTTAAAAGTTCCATAGTTTTATTCATTCTATTAGAATATATTGAGTTATAAATATCTATACAAGAATATATAGACGACTCAACATTTTCAGCTAAACTCAATGTATCTTGAAAGGAAAAAAATAATTTATCATATAGTTTAATGTCTTCAAATTCATCTTCAAGATAAACTAATATAGACTTATAATAATTAGTACATCTTTTAATCATATATATTTTCTTTTTATCCTTTAGTAAAGATTCTAGTTGTATACTATCCTTAGCTACGGCATCTTCGAATCTAAGCTCCACATCATCTTCTAGCTTTATTAGCTTCTGATCATAACTTAACATAAGAAACTGAAATAATGACAAAAACACACTTTTATAATCTATTTCCTTATTTCTACTTATCTTTTCTTCTATAAATTCTATAAACCCTTTTTCTTTAAAATATAAAGATACTAACCCTTCTTCAAGTACAGCCTCTACTCTTTTTTTATTTAATCCATCTACATAAGGCATATTAATAACTATTTTATTTTTATCCTTTATTTCTATATCCCTACTAAAATTAATATTTGAACTCCTTTTAGTGAACATATCTTCATATACATCTGTTAAATATAATACTGCATCTTCACTTTTTATTTCCTTATATCTTTTATCTCTTTCTATTTTACCATCTTTATATAAGACTATACCCACATTAATCTCCCCTTTAAACTAAAAAAATTAATTATGTTATATATATTTAAAACAGTCTCGAGGCAATAATTACTTTAAATATGTGTTGTATACTATTATAATGTATTTAAGCATAGTATAATAGAGTAACTAAGGAGGATTTAAAATGAGTGATAATAAAGATGATAGAATTGTTGATTTTAATGAACTTAAAAATAAAGCTAGAGAAAAGGATATAGACAATTTTGAACAATATATATATAATCTGTACTATTCTTTATCTCAAGGCGAGTTATCTATAGCAGCATTTTCTTCAAAAATTAAAGAATATATGGATAAAAACTCAATTTCTTATGAAAAACTTTTTAACATTCAAAAAGAAATGATGAAAAGATATGGTTTAGATCCTAAAGATATAGAATCGCAAATGAAAAGTTTAGGTCTAAATTTTTCTGAAATGCCAATAGAGGCGGACTATGAAAATATAAGAAAGGCTCTAGGATTTAATGAGAAATATAAGGATAGCTTAAATTCAAAGGTAGTTAGTACCTATTCTATATCTAATAATTCTAATCAGGTAGATATAATTTTAGATAAAGAAAATGTAATTCTTAGAAGCAGTAAAATCATAGATTTTAAGGATTTAGAACTAAATGAATTTTTATGTTCATATAAAAAGGTAATAGAAGATAAACCTTTAAATATATCTTTATGTGAAAATGTGAAAGCTTATGAATATTAATAAAAAGCGACCCTAGGGTCGCTTTTTATTATACTTTATCTATTTTTTAAACTTCAACTAAATAGTTTTCTTTACTATCTATTTCTTTTTGTATCTTTTCTATAAAGCTATCTAGTGACAAAGCACCTTCGTCTCCACTTTTTCTACTTCTAACTGAAACTTCACTATTATCCACTTCTTTTTCACCTACTATTAATAGATAAGGAACTCTTTCCATACGTCCTTCACGGATTTTGTAACCAATCTTTTCAGCTCTAAAGTCAGTTTCAACTCTTATATCTCTTTCTTTAAGTTGTTTTTCAACTTCTTTTGCATAGTCATGGAACTTTTCAGATATAGGCAATACCTTAACTTGTACTGGTGAAAGCCATGTTGGGAATGCTCCAGCAAAGTGTTCTATTAATATACCTATAAATCTTTCAATGCTTCCAAATACAACTCTGTGTACCATAACTGGTCTATGCTTTTCTGAATCTGCACCTATATAGGAAATATCAAATCTTTCAGGCATTTGGAAATCTAATTGTACTGTTCCACACTGCCAAGTTCTTCCTATACAATCTCTTAAATGGAAGTCTATCTTAGGACCATAAAATGCTCCATCGCCTTCATTTATCTTATATTTAAGCCCAGCTTTATCTAAAGCTGATTTAAGACCATTTGTTGCAAGATCCCAATCTTCATCACTTCCCATAGAATTTTCTGGTCTAGTTGAAAGTTCTACAAAGTAATCAAATCCAAATTTCTTATAAAAATCATCAATTAATCTAATAACGTCTACTACTTCATCTGTAATTTGCTCCTTAGTCATAAATATATGAGCATCATCTTGAGTAAAGCATCTAACTCTCATAAGTCCGTGCAAAGCACCTGAAAGTTCATGTCTATGAACAAGTCCAAGCTCTGCAAGTCTTATTGGCAGCTCTTTATAAGAGTGCATACCATCTTTGTACACTAATATAGATCCAGGGCAATTCATTGGTTTTATTGCAAAGTCTTCCTCATCAATTTTTACAAAATACATATTTTCTTTATAGTGATCCCAGTGTCCTGACTGATGCCATAAAGATTCACTTAGTATAATAGGAGTTTTTATCTCATCATATCCTGATTTTCTATGAACCTCTCTCCAGTAATCTTCTAAAAGATTTCTAAGAACCATTCCTTTTGGATAAAAGAATGGGAATCCTGGACCTTCTTCATGCATTGCAAAGAGTCCAAGTTCTTTACCTATTTTTCTATGATCTCTTTTTTTAGCCTCTTCTAACATATTTAGGTATGCCTCAAGATCGCTTTGTTTTGCAAAAGCTGTTCCATATATTCTTTGAAGCATTTTCTTTTTTTCGTCACCTCTCCAATAAGCTCCTGCAAGAGATAACAATTTAACTGCTTTAACTTTTTTAGTAGAAGGTACATGTGGACCTGCACATAAGTCTACAAATTCACCTTGCTTATAAAATGATATAATAGAATCCTCTGGTAAGTCTTGTATTAATTCAACCTTATAATCTTCATCCTTATTTCTTACATACTCAATAGCTTCTGCTCTTGGAAGTTCAAATCTTTCTACTTCTAAATCTTCTTTTATTATTTTTTGCATTTCTTTTTCTATCTTTTCTAATATTTCTGGTGTAAAAGAAAAGCCTGCTTCAAAGTCATAATAAAATCCATTTTCTATCGGGGGTCCGATTGCTAATTTAACCTCTGGATATAATCTTTTAACTGCTTGAGCCAAAATATGAGCTCCAGTATGTCTTAATGTCCACTTCCCATCCTCGTCCTCAAAAGTTAATATCTCAAGTTCACAATCCTCATTTATTTCAGTCATAAGCTCAGATCTTTTTCCATTTATCTTGGCTGATAATGCTTTTTTATAAAGACCTTGACTTAGTTTTTTTGCTATTTCACTTACCTTTGTTCCTTTTTCAACCTCTATAATACTTCCATCTTTTAGTGTAACCTTAATCATAATAATCCTCCTTCTTTAATCTATATTTAATTTCTTTAAATCTAATTTTTTATAAAATAAAAACT
>CAYYWN010000271.1:0-3687 GCA_964474485.1 uncultured Clostridium sp.
ACAGGATATCCTATTGCAAAGCTTGCAGCTAAGATTGCCCTTGGATATGGATTAGATGAAATAAAAAATGCGGTAACTCAAAAGACATATGCTTGTTTTGAACCAACACTTGATTATGTTGTAGTAAAAATACCGAAATGGCCTTTTGACAAATTCTTTGGTGCTGATAGACAGCTTGGAACTAAGATGATGGCAACTGGAGAAATAATGGCCATTGGAGCTAACTTTGAACAAGCATTTTTAAAAGGAATAAGAAGCTTAGAAATAGGTAAATATTCTTTAGATCATAAAAAATTTAAAGAACATAGTATGTCAGAACTTAAAGATTTGGTAATGAAACCAGATGATGAAAGAATATTCGCTTTAGCAGAAATGTTAAGACGTGATTACATGATTGAAAGAATAAACAAAATTACTGGTATAGATAAATTCTTCTTAGAAAAAATCAAATGGATAGTTGAAGAAGAGCAAAGATTAAAATTAAGCAAGATAGAAGATTTAGATAAAGAATGGTTACAAAACTTAAAGAAAAAAGGTTTTTCTGATAAAGCAATAGCAGATATGTTAAAGGTAAGTCCAGAAGATATATATAGATTAAGAGATATTTGGAGCATAAAACCATCATATAAAATGGTTGATACTTGTGGAGGAGAATTTGAAGCATTATCACCATATTACTATTCTACTTATGAACAATACGATGAAGTTGAAGTATCTAATAGAAGAAAAGTTATAGTAATAGGATCAGGTCCAATCCGAATAGGTCAAGGAATTGAATTTGATTATGCATCAGTTCATTGTGTAAAGGCATTAAAGAAACTTGATATTGAAACTATAATAGTAAATAATAATCCTGAAACTGTAAGTACTGATTTTGATATATCAGATAAGTTATACTTTGAACCATTAACAGAAGAAGATGTTTTAAACATAATTGAAAAAGAAAATCCATATGGTGTAATTCTTCAATTTGGTGGTCAAACAGCAATAAAGCTTGCTAATTTCTTAAAGGAAAAAAGTATTAAGACTTTAGGAACTACAGCAGATCAAATAGATATGGCTGAAGATAGAGAAAAGTTTGATGAACTATTAGAAAGATTAGACATATCAAGACCTAAAGGTAAAGGTATATGGTCAGTAGAAGAGGGCTTAGAAGAAGCTGAAAGATTAGGTTTCCCAGTACTTGTTAGACCTTCTTATGTAATTGGTGGTCAAGGAATGGAAATAACTCATGATGAAGAGGAGTTAACTTTCTACTTAACTAATGCATTTGCAAAGGACAAAAAGAATCCAATACTTATAGATAAATACTTAATGGGTAGAGAAATTGAAGTAGATGCAATATCAGATGGGGAAAATATACTTATACCAGGAATAATGGAACATTTAGAAAGAGCAGGAGTTCACTCTGGGGATAGTGTAACTATGTATCCAAGTCAAAATGTTTGTGATGAAATTAAGGGGAAAATCTTAGAATATACTAAGAAGTTGGCTTTAGCAATAGGAATAAAAGGCATGATAAATATTCAATTTATAGAGTTTGAAGGAAGTTTATATGTAATTGAAGTTAATCCAAGGGCATCAAGGACTGTACCTTATATAAGTAAGGTTAGTGGAGTTCCAATAGTTGATATAGCAACTCAAGTTATGCTAGGAGCCAAATTAAATGATTTAGGATATGGAGTAGATATATATAAAGAACCTGAACTAATTTCAGTTAAAGTTCCAGTATTCTCAACTCAAAAATTACCAAATGTTGAAGTATGCTTAGGACCTGAAATGAGATCAACAGGAGAAGTTTTAGGAGTGGGTAGAACTTTAAAAGAAGCTCTTTATAAAGGATTTGTAGGGGCGAATATGTATCCATCAAAGGAAAAAGGTAAAATACTAGCAACAATAAATAAGCATAATAAAGCAGAATTTTTACCAATAGCTAAGGATCTTGCTAAAGCTGGATATAAGTTTATAGCAACAACAGGAACATGCAAGCTATTAAGAGATGAAGGAATAGATGCAGAAGAAATTCGTAAGATAGATGAAGAAAAGCCTAATATTTTAGATATAGTTAAAAATAGAGAAGTTGCTTTAGTTGTCAATACTCCAACTAAGGGTAATGACTCTAAGAGAGATGGTTTCTTAATTAGAAGAGCAGCTGTTGAAAGAAATTTAGGGGTTATTACTGCATTAGACACATTAAGAGCAATTGCAGATGTAGAATTAGAAGAATTTGATAAAAATAAAGATTTAGAAGTATTTGATATAACTAAATAAGTATAAATAAAAAATGTTACAATTAATTATTGTAACATTTTTTTTATGCTTTATATTTTATACCTGATATTACTATTGATAATTCAGTTAATAAATTAATGCGAGATCCAACAATTTCTTTATTATCACTTTTTAATATTTTTATTTGCGGCCTAAGTGGATAATTTGGAAAAGTCTCTTCAACTATACCAATATCACCATTACTTAAACAGACTATAGTTCCATTTGGGAATGGTATTATAACTCTAGAAAATACTTTAACCATTTCATAATCAAAGAAAGTTCCGGAGTTAGACATTATGTATTCTAATGCATCACCAGGACACATAGCACGCTTATATGGCCTATCAGATGTTAGAGCATCATATACGTCTGCAATACTGACTATCTTTGCCATATAATTAATCTTATCTCCACTTAATCCATAAGGATAACCTAACCCATCTACTCGTTCATGGTGTTGCAATATTATTGACTTACTATTGGAATTAATGCTATATAAATCACCTAAGAAGTAATATCCTTTTTCAGGATGTGTTTTTATAATATCGAACTCTTCAGGCGTTAATTTACCAGGTTTTAATATAATATCTTTATCTATAAATGTCTTACCTATATCATGAAGTAACGCACCACTACATAATTGAATTAGTTTCCGCTTAGGAAGTTTTAAACTTATTCCTAGTACTAAAGATAAAACAGCTACATTTACAGAGTGTTGATAAGTGTAATTATCCATACTTTTTATATCTACTAGTTAAATTAACAAGTTTTTATTAGATAATATATTATCTAATAATTCTTCAGAGATAGTACTTATGTTTTCAAAATATTTTAGTTCATGTTTTGAATAGTTCTCAATTGAGAACTTTTCAAAGCTATGAAGTGAAGAAATTCTTTGAATATCATTAAAGGTTTCTTTAAGAATTTTAATAGCTTTTTGTCGTAATTCAGGTTTTATTATATCCTCTATTTCATAATCACTATATTCATCAATTATATATATTGAAAGTATACTTAAATGCTTAATTTTTTGTATTAAAAGTTGCGTTAACTTTACGCCTTTTTTCAACAAAATTCTACCCTCAGAATCATATATAGTTTTACCTAATATAGTGTCTTTTTTTACACATTCAATTGGTATTAAACGCATGATTAGCACCTCATAATTAATATTATACCATAATAATATTTCCATAAATTTAATAAATATACAATCATATCAGAATATAGAGAAAGATTTTTTTGTTAAACAATTACACTTTATTATATCATATATAGGATATTTAGACAAAACGTGCAATAAAAAATGGGAGAAATAGCTAAAACTTCATCTCCCATTTTTATTTATAGAATATCTAAGATTAATAAATTCTATAGATATTTTAATTTTAGTATAAGTTACATTTAACTAAT
>CAYYWN010000272.1:0-3655 GCA_964474485.1 uncultured Clostridium sp.
TTTCCTGAGAGCGTCTTTTCCAAATTAAATTCTCTCTTTCTGGTAACTTTTCAGCCCGTAAGAAAAATACTTATTAACAACAATCTTTTTCATCTTTATACAAATTGATAAAATCTTCGTCTCCTTCTTGTGATTTAAAGACTTTTTGTTTTTCTACTATATTATTTATAGCTATTATTTTATCTCTCAATGAAGCTGCCTTTTCAAATTCTAAGCTTTTTGAAGCGTCCTCCATATCTTTTTGAAGTTTATTCACTAAGTCTTTATTCTTTCCACTTAAAAGTCCCATTACTTCACTTATCATATTTCTATATTCATCTTTAGATATATATCCTGCACACGGTGCATTGCATTTTTTTATATGATAATTTAAACATGGTCTAGTTGGATTACCACCTTCTGTTATAGTTTTCTTACATGTTCTTATTGGAAATATTTTTTTTATTAAGTTCATAGTTTCATAAACAGAAGCTATATTAGTGTATGGTCCAAAATATTTATTACCATCTTTAGCATATTTTCTAGTAATAAAGATTTTGGGGAATTCTTCATTTATAGTAACTTTTATAAATGGGTAAAACTTATCATCCTTTAAAAGTATGTTATATCTTGGACTATATTTTTTTATTAGATTACATTCTAATATTAATGCTTCCATTTCTGAGTCAGTGATTATATATTCAAACTCTGAAATATTTTTTACCATAGCTTTTACTTTTTCAGAATGATTTTTTGAATTTTGAAAGTATTGTCTTACTCTGTTTTTAAGTATTTTTGCTTTTCCCACGTAAATAACTTCTCCAAGGGAATTTTTCATTAAATATACCCCTGGTTCATCTGGTAAAATTTTAAGTTGATTTTTAAAGTCAAATATTATCATCACCTCCGCAAATTATATTTCTATGTATTCTAATAATGTTGATATTATAATATACTATCGATATTACAATATCAACATTTAATTAACGCTATGTCTAAGATAGTGTTACATTATACAACACACCATCTAGACATAGCGTTAGTTAAATATATTTAATTTTAGCTTTATTTTAAACATGTGTTAATTATGTAATAGGTAAAATGGGACTATACTTATTCCTATATCAACATACACTTAAAACAAATCTTTATTTTTAATTTGACAATGCAGATTGTATAACTTCACCTGCAACTTGGGCTGCTACTCCTGATCCATATCCACCATTTTCAACAATAACAGCTATTGCAACTTTAGGATTATTTTCAGGTGCAAAACCTATAAACCATGAATGTGGTTTAGCATCTTGACCATTTGGTAACTGATAATCTGCTGTTCCTGTTTTACCACAAGTTTCTGTACCTCTAAATATACTCCAGCTACTATTTAATTTAGAATCAACTAAATTTTTCATGTAATCTGTTATTATAGCAGCTTCATTTGCATCCATAACTTGTTTTAATTTTTCAGGATTTACTGTTTTTACTGTATTTCCATCTTTATCAATAACTTTATTAACTAATTTGGGTTTCATCATAACCCCATCATTAGCTATTGTGCTGGATACTAAAGCCATTTGCATAGGTGTAGATAATATACTACTTTGACCTATTCCTGTTTGCGCTATACTTCCAACTTCATAACTTTTAAGTGTTGGAAATTGACTTTTTTGTATTGTAAATCCATCAGCTTCTATAGAATTATTAAATCCAAATTTTTCTGCTGTAGATTTCAATTTATCATTACCTAATTCCATTGCTAAACCACCAAAGACAACGTTACTTGATACTCTAAATGCATTTTTTAAATCCAAGCTTCCATAAGCTGCTCCACCTGCATTACTTAATGAATGACTATCATTAAATACAAGCTTACCATCATCTTGGAATTGTCTATTAGTTATTCCTGCTATATTTTCTAAAGCACTTGTAAGAGTTACTGTTTTAAAAGTTGATCCTGGTGGATATAATCCTCCAGTTGCTCTGTTTATAAGTGGACTATCATCCGCACTTCCTTCATTAGCAGCTTTCATTGCAGCCTCTAAATTATTTGGATCGTATGTTGGTTTTGATACCATTGCAAGAACTTCTCCTGTTTTAGGATCTAATGCAACCACTGCACCCTTATTATTTCCAAGAGCATCATAAGCAACTTGTTGAATATTTGTATTTAAAGTAGTTATTATACTGTTACCTATTTTATTTTCTTCTTCTTTTCTCTGCTTAAAAGCATCCTTTAAATTATCCATTGAAAAATCTTTAGTTAAATTTAAAAATGTATTGCTAATAGAACTATACTGAGACAATTCTTTATCATATGCTGCTTCTAGACCTGTCGCTCTATATATTGGATCTACATATCCTAAAGCATGAGTATATAAATCACCATATATATATTCTCTTTTTTGAGTAAGAGCATTCTTTCTTTCGCTTTTAGTTAAAGCAACCTGATTTCTATCATATATAGTTCCTCTAAGTACTTCATTTCTTCTTGCACTTAATCTTTTATTGCCTTGTTGTTCAGCTATTGCTGGCGCATTAAAAACTTGAAAATACGCTATATACGAAATAAGTGCTACGAAACAAAATAGAAAAACTATCATTACTTTTTTTATGCTATCTGAAATATCTTTCATAGTTAGTCCTCCTCTGATATTTTTTGCAATATTGAAAGCGCAAAAAACATGGTTATAACTGAAGAACCACCATAACTAATAAGTGGTAAAGTTATACCTGTTAATGGTATTACTGAAAAAACTCCACCTATGATAACCAATACTTGACAAGCTATCATAGCACTAAAACCAACCGCAGTTAATTGAGAAAATCTATCTTTTATAAAAACAGCACTTCTCATACCTCTATAGAAGATCAAGAAATATATTATCATAATTCCAAGTCCTATTATTATTCCAAGTTCTTCACAAATTACTGCAAAAATAAAATCCGATGTATTTATTGGAATAAATCCTGGATACCCTTGACCAAGACCACTACCAAATAGTCCGCCTGATGCTATGGCATACATTCCTTCAACTATTTGATATCCTAATCCACTTGGATCACTCCAAGGATCTCTCCATATAAGAACTCTTTGTCTTACATGACCAAATAATTGATATGCTATAAATGCACCAGTTAAAAACAATGCAAGACTTATTACTACATATTTCTTTTTACCTGTTCCAACATAAAGCATAGTTACTGATATTCCAAAGAATATTAAAGCAGATCCTAAATCCTTTTGAAGTACCATACACCCTAATGAAAACATAACTACTAAAGCTGGTTCCCAAAGTTGTTTAAAATCCTCTTTTATATTATTTTTATCTTCATATTTTCGTATAGCAGATGCAATATATAAAACAAATGCTATCTTACCAAATTCTGATGGCTGAAATCCAGTTCCGCCAATCATAACCCAGTTTTTAGAACCATTAATCTCTGTTCCAAATATTAATGATAATGGCATTAATATTAATGTTGTAATTAAAAATAAATTTTTATACTTCCCCAATTCCCTTATATCAGGTATGGAAAGTACTATAAACATATATATTACAATTCCTGCTATAACCCATATTAATTGTTTTATAGCCACTGTTGCATCTAATCTATATAAAACAGCAATACCTATAACTGATAATATACATGAAAATATAAATAAAAATTTATCTCC
>CAYYWN010000273.1:0-3653 GCA_964474485.1 uncultured Clostridium sp.
AGCCATATTAGTTCATGAAAAAATGAGTAAGAGCGAAGCAAAAAAGAAGAGTATAGAACTTATGGAACTTGTAGGAATTGATTATGGGGAAAAGAGATTTAATCAATATCCACATCATTTATCTGGAGGAATTGGACAAAGAATTGTTATTGCTATAGCTCTTGCTTGTAATCCAAAAGTATTGATTGCAGATGAACCGACCACTGCTTTAGATGTGACTATTCAGGCACAAATATTGGAGCTTATCCGCGAATTACAACAAAAAATTAATATATCTGTTATTTTCATAACCCATGATTTAGGAGTAGTTGCTAATTTAGCTCAAAGAATTGCTGTTATGTATGCTGGAAAGATTGTTGAGATAGGTACAGTTAAAGATATCTTTTATGATCCAAGACATCCATATACTTGGGCACTTATGTCTTGCTTACCTAAAATAGATTCTGATGATGAATTTTTGAACTTTATACCAGGAATGCCACCTAATTTGCTAAATCCTCCAAAAGGTGATGCTTTTGCAAAGAGGAACAAATATGCTTTGAAGATAGATTATCTAGTTGAACCACCTATGTTTAAGATAAGTGAGACGCATAGTGCTGCAACTTGGCTTTTACACAAAGATGCCCCGAAAATAGAGCCACCTATTAAATTTGAAGAATGTAGAGTGATATAAAATGAAAAATGAAAAGATATTAGAAGTAAAAAACTTAAAACAATACTTTAAAGTAGATAGAAATACTATAATTAAAGCAGTTGATAATATATCTTTTGATATTTACAAAGGAGAAATATTCGGCTTGGTTGGTGAATCAGGATCAGGGAAATCAACTACGGGTAGAAGTATTATTAATATCTATAAACAGACAAGTGGAGAAGTCTATTATAGGGGAAAGCTTATTTCGGATCCTAGAATTTATAAGACAGAGCGAAAATTTATAAATAAAAATATGCAAATTATATTTCAAGATTCAACTTCCTCTTTGAATTCAAGGATGACAGTAAAAGAAATTATTGAGGAACCTCTTATAATTCAAAAACTGTATAAAAAGAAAGAAGATCGATTAGAGAAGGTTTACGAGTTAATGGATTTAGTGGGTCTAGATAAGAGTTATAAGGACAAGTACCCCTATGAATGTTCAGGGGGACAGAGACAACGTATAGGAATTGCAAGGGCTCTTAGTCTTGATCCTGAATTCATCATTGCTGATGAACCTATTGCATCTTTAGATATTTCAATGCAAGCTCAAATTATCAATTTATTTAAGAAACTTCAAAAAAAGAAGGGTCTCACATGTTTATTTATTTCACATGATTTAGCAATGGTAAGATATGTCTGTAACAGAGTAGCAGTTATGTATCATGGGAAAATTGTTGAGGTTGCTGAAACTAAGGAATTATATAAAAACCCCATTCATCCTTATACCAAAGCACTATTTTCATCAATACTTGTTGCTAATCCAAGCTGCGGAGGCAAGAGACCTTATATCAAGTATAACCCTATTATTGACGATATTTCAGAAGAAAAAGATCAGTTCTTTGAAGTATCAGAAGGTCACTTTGTTTATGGTTGTGACTCTTGCATTACGCAAAACTTTAGCAATAGTTAGTCTTTTATAAGGTGTTTTTTAAGCTTTAATTTTAATTGTTTCCTTTAATAAATTTCCTGCCATTAATTCATCTTCAAGCATAAAGAACCACTATTTATAATTAATTATAAATGGTGGTTCTTTATCTTTATATAAGATAACTAAGTAATCTTAAAATCTTTATTTTAACTGCATCCTGTAGTGGATCCACAATCTAGGCATACCATACAAGTTCCATTTCTCATCATTCTAGTGCTAGAACAAGTAGGGCATGTACTTCCATAGACTCTTTCTCCACCATGGGTGTGGGACTTAATATCACTATCTGAAACTGTGTTTAAAACTTCAGTTAGATCTATTGGGGTAGAGATTGGTATATTTAAGTTCTCATAGCCAGCAGGTTTTATTTGACATCTTGAGTAGTCATCATTTTCAATATCTATAACTTTACTTATAAGATCAGAAATTGAGGATACATATTTTATATATGGATGTTTTTGAACGAATCCATAAGGTTCATATTTTTGACCTCTAAGCATTCTTGCTATGTCTGTAGCAGGAACATGATATTGAAGCATTACAGATATTGATTTAGATAAAGAGTTAAGTAGTCCTGTGATTATTGTACCCTCTCTATCTGTAGTTATGTATATTTCTGTAATTTCTCCATTAGCGTTCCTATTAACTGTAGTATATACCTTAACATCATCTATTTGAGCTGGGTGTGTAGTTCCAGTTCTTATTCCTTCTGGTTTATCTCTTCTTGATACATTTAAAGATAAATTCATTTCATTTGCTTTTTGTAATAGCTCTTTATAACTAAGATCTTCTAGATTTAAATTTGCATCATTAAATAATGAGGTATTTAATGGCTGACTAGCTTTAGAAGAATCTCTATAAAGAGAAATACCTTTTACACCTAGTTTCCAAGAAGTTATAACAATGTCTTTAAAGTCTTCAATAGAAGCATCTTTAGGAAGATTAACAGTTTTTGAAATTGCGCCAGAAATTAAAGGTGTAATAGCAGCTACCATTTTAACATGTCCTTCTGAGGCGATATATCTCTCACCAGTACCACAAGTATTGGCGGTGTCAAATATAGCCAGATGTTCTTTTTTAAGATGCGGTGCACCTTCAATTTTTCCATCTACTATTTTGTCGTATTTAAAATTACCTTCAAAAACTTCTTCAGATCTAGTTATATACTCTATTATGTCTGAAACCTCTGTTTCACTATAGCCAAGAGCTCTTAAGGATTCTTCTATAATAGGATTTCCAAGGGTCATGTAACCTCCACCAGATAGCTTTTTATAAACTATGTGGCTAAAGAAGGGTTCAATAGAGGTTGCAGCACAGTCCATGGCAAAGGAAATAGTTCCAGTTGGTGCTATTACGGAAACTTGTGCGTTTCTATATCCATGATTTTCCCCAAGAGAAATAGCTTTTGACCACTCTTTTTTTAAGTTTTCACTTAAAAATTTTAACTTGTTATTTAAAAGTAAACCATGATTTACTTCTAAAGGTAAATAGTTAAGACCTTCATAAGGAGATTTTAATGCTCCTGCAACTCTTGCATGATTTTTTATTACCTTAAGCATATAAGGTTTATTTATTTCATACTTTTCAAAGGTTCCTATTTCTTTTGCCATTAAAGCTGAAATTGAATAAGAGCGAGCTGTCATTATACCTATTAAAGAAGCTGCAATGTTACGTGCTTCTTCTGAATTATAAGGGTATCCCATTGCCATAAATAAAGAAGCTATATTAGCAATGCCAAGGCCTGTAGTTCTAAATAAATGGGTTCTTCTTGCGATGTCTTCTGTAGGGAACTGTCCCCAATTTATTGAAGCTTCTAATAATAATTGATTTAAACTTACAATATGTAAATATCCATCTAAATCAAACTTTTTATTGTTATTATCATAAAACTTATAAACATTTATGGATGAAAGATTACAAGAGGTATTATCTAAAAATGCATATTCGCCACAAGGGTTAGTTGAATTTAATCTGTTGTAAGGTGCATTTAATACTCCATCTTCTCCGCCAGGTCATGTGTGCCATGCA
>CAYYWN010000274.1:0-3648 GCA_964474485.1 uncultured Clostridium sp.
TATCGCTTGGTGGTACAGTTGCAAACATAATGGGACTCATAGATTCTATTTTAGTTCCTAAAAAGCTACTAGAAGCTGGACTAACATCTAAGGAGGCCACAATACTTTATGGTCAGCTAACAGGAAAAGCTAATGTGCTAGTAAATGTTCCTTTAACACTTTGTGTGGCATTGTGTTCGGCTATAATTCCTATTATTGCAGAGGCGTATATATTAAGAAGAAAAAGTGATATCATAAACAAGGTAGAGGTTGCCATTAAGATATCCTCAGTAATTGCAATTCCATCTATGCTAGGACTTATGCTTTTAGCAAATCCTATAATGACATTGATATTTCCAAATTATAGTGAAGGACATAATATATTAAAGTACTTGGCGTTATCTATACCATCTACAGCATTAGCTCAAATAAGCACTGCTATATTACAGGGAACAGGGCATTATTTCAAACCTATCATAAACCTTTTCATAGGTTGCATGTTTAAGGTAATAATAACTTTACTTATGGTTCCTTTACCCTTTTTCAATATTTATGGTGCTGTGATAGGAACTATAGTTGCATATACAATAGCCACATACCTTAATATGAAGGATGTAAGAAAAAAATTAAACATAAGTATCGATTATTACAATACAACTATAAAACCATCTTATGCATCTGCTATAATGATAATAGCGGTGCTTATAAGTTATAATAAGATTGTTATTTATACCGGTAGCAATGGTATAGCTTGCATTGTAGCTATACTCCTAGGTATTATTATATATACAGTCTTGGTGATTGCTTTTGGAGTATTTAAATATAACTATATAAAAGATAGATTTTTAAGTAGATAGGGGAGAAACAAATGATTAAAATATTAGGTCTAGGACCTGGTTCACCTGAGGCATTAACATTAGGTACTTTAAATGAGCTTAAGGCAGGAAAAAATATATATTTAAGAACAGAGAAACATCCCACTGTGGATTACATTAAAAGCATGGATATAAAAATTCATACCTATGATTTTGCTTATGATAAGTTTGATAGTTTTGATGAAGTTTATGAGTTTATAGCTGAGGATTTAATAAAGAGGCATGATACAATGGATGAGGTTATATATGCAGTACCAGGACATCCTCTGGTAGCGGAGAAGACTGTAAATATTTTAATAGAGTTATGCGAAAAGAAGGGAATCCCTGTAGAAATGGTTCCAGCAGTAAGCTTTATTGATGTTATTATAGAAAGACTAAAGATAGATCCCATAAATGGACTTAAAATAATAGATGCTTTTGATGTTGCAAATCAAAATTTAGATAATAACACAGGATTAATAATAACACAGGTATATGATCATCTAATATCATCAGAGGTGAAAATTAGATTACTAGATTACTATTATTATGATAAAGAAATATACTTTGTTAGGGCAGCTGGTGTTAAGGGAGAGGAAAGCATAAGGAAAATACCGTTGTATACCCTAGACAGGCAACAGGATATAGATTACCTCACATCATTATACATACCAAAAGGAGGTAAAGAGAGTAAAGATTTAAATGACTTATTAGGGATAATGGAAAAGTTAAGATCAGAGGTAGGATGCCCTTGGGATAAAGAGCAAACACATGAAAGTCTAAGAAGATATTTAGTTGAAGAAAGCTATGAGGTTATAGAGGCTATAGATGAAAAAGATGATGAAAAGATCATAGAAGAATTAGGTGATGTACTATTGCAGGTAGTGTTTCACGCTGTTATAGGGAAAGAAGAGGGTTATTTTAATATTAATGACATCATAAATTCTATAAGTAAAAAGATGATAGATAGGCACCCACATGTATTTGGAGATATAAAAGTTAATAATTCAGAAGAAGTTATAGTAAATTGGGAAGAAATAAAAGGTAGAGAAAAGGGATATAACACCGTGGTAGAGGCTATGGAGCATATAGCAAAATCTTTACCTTCGCTAATAAGGGCAGAAAAGGTACAATCTAAGGCTAAAAAGGTAGGATTTGACTGGGATGCTGTAGATGGAGCTATGGATAAGATAATAGAAGAATTTTATGAGTTAAAAGAAGTATACAAAGACTCAAATGAGGCAATAATAGAAGAAGAAATGGGAGATTTAATATTTTCTTGTGTTAACGTAGCAAGGATGCTCGGCATAGATTCAGAACTTGCCCTTAATAAAACTATAAATAAATTCATAAAAAGATTTAGATTTATGGAAGAGACAGCTAAAAGTAAAGATATAAAACTAGAACAGATGTCATTAAAGGAAATGGACGAATTATGGAACATATCAAAAAAGATATAACAAAAAAGAGTGATTTAGAAGGAACATTCATATAAATGTAGAATATAAGATTTATAAAAATACTTTTCGGCTCTTAAGTATCACATTATAAACAAAAAAACAAAATACTTGTAATGTAGATGTAGACTTGTATTGCAATTAATTATATAATATGATAATGTATAATAAATTTATAAAACTTATACATACAAACTTATTCAATATATTGTTTAGGTTTAAATCAACTCTAATTTAAAGGAGGAAACAAAAGTGAATAAATCAGAATTAATCTCAAGCATGGCTGAGAAAAGTAAATTAACTAAAAAAGATGCAGAAGTAGCATTAAAAGCTTTTATAGAAAGCGTAGAAGAGTCTTTAGAAAAGGGTGAAAAGGTTCAATTAGTTGGATTTGGAACTTTCGAAACAAGACAAAGAGCTGAAAGAGAAGGAAGAAACCCAAGAACTAAAGAGACTATAAAGATTCCTGCAACAACTGCTCCAGTATTTAAAGCTGGTAAAGAGTTCAAGGAAAGAGTTAATAAGTAATATTAAAACTATTTAACCCGGGTTTATCTCGGGTTATTTTTGTAGGAGGAATTAAGATGAGATTGGACAAATATTTAAAAGTATCAAGAATAATAAAAAGAAGAACAGTTGCAAAAGAAATTTGCGAAAGTGGCAGAGTATCTATTAATTTAAAAGTAGCTAAAGCAAGTACAGACATAAAAGAGGGAGACATAATAGAAATCAGATTTGCAAACAACTCTTTAAAGGCAGAAGTACTAAAACTTTCAGAACATGTTAAAAAGGAAGATGCTAGACTCATGTACGAAATAATAGAGGGTGAAGAGGATGTAGAAAATTAGAATAGCTTTAATAAAGATGTTAGGATAACCCTCATAGCTTTTGTAGACTTGCTACATTGGTAAGTGTTTACAAAAGGGTTCTAACCTCTTAGGCTTTGAGTAATTCACAAATTTTTATATACTAAATAAAAAGAGCGGCGAAAATAAGTAGCATATATATACAACCTTTCACATATATTGTAGAGAAATATATTAGGAGGTTGTTTTTTTATGGAAAGTAAAAAAGACACCAAGGTTGAAGATAAAAAAAGTAATTTGACTTTAGATAATAGAAAGAGGTTATATCTGACAGGAGTTATAGAGGTGTTCAATTTTAATGAGGAAACCATTTCATTGAACACCTCTATAGGAGTACTAAACATAAGAGGTAAAAATTTAAAAATGAACAAGTTAGATGTTCAAAATGGAGAGGTAATAGTTGGTGGAATCATAGATTCATTTGCATATAGCACTCTAGAAGCAAAAAAGGCCAATACAGAGGGTATAATAAAAAGATTATTTAAATAGGTG
>CAYYWN010000275.1:0-3646 GCA_964474485.1 uncultured Clostridium sp.
TTCTGATTTTAAAGCTTTGCCTATAATTGGCAAACTATTTTTAAATGTAATATAATCTTCTTCTTCACCTGCGAAACTTACTATTACATTAGATTTATTAAATAATAATTTTGATACTTGCTTTAAGTTTGAAGATAACTCATTCCAGTTATCGTCAAAGTTATTTTCTAAGTCACATAAGAATCTATAATATTCAAGACCAGAGATATTTTCATCATAAGCTGCCTTTTGTGACATATATGATAAGAGCCTTCTAGAAGCTACAGCATTTCCTGCACTTTGTATCATAGCCTCATGGTTTGATTTATTTTCTCTAATAACTTGAAGTATTAAATCCTTTTCTTCAAATTTAGTACTAGTTAATATTTCTAATATAAGGTTCATAGCTTTATCAATATCAGTGTTTAAAGCTTTAGATCTAACCATAAACTTTGGATAATACTGATCTTTATTGCAACTATCCATATAATTATTTAAATTAAATCTAATTCCACCAGTATGTATTGATATTTCATTTATAAGTGTATCATAATTGTATTTATTAGTACTTATCTTACCAAAAACCTCTGATAAAAGCTTTCCATATTGTATCAATTCCTGTGGAATCACCTTAGCATCAAATATAAGCTTAAGATAAGCAATCTTATTTGTGTTTAAATCGTTATATAACACCTTTATTCCATCTTCACTTCTCTCCTCAAAAGGAAGAACTTCTATGTCATGGCTTACATCGCTTATAGATAAATTAGGTATTGTATTTAATTGTTCTTCAGTATCATCTTTTTCCTGTATAGCTCGTAAACTACGAACCTTTGCAACTATACTTTCTCTATCATTTTCTGTTAACTGCGACTTTGCAATGTTTAATTTTTCTTCAATGTGTTTCTCTTTCTTTTCTGTATATCCCTTTTCAGGTTTTAAAGTATACAGCAAACAGTGGTTGTTATTAAGAATATATTTTTGAATTAAGTTTTCAAAATATCCTTTATCCACTCCACTTTTTATATGTTCTAAAAGATTATTATATTGAAGCTGTGAAAATGGATCGCTATTATACATATAACTTTCAACAACTTGATAGTAATATATAAGTCCTTTAGGATATCCTCCGAAATCAGCTTCCCTTAATGCAAACTCTCTTTTATTTATTGAAGCTCTCGCCAAATCTTTATCTATGCCTTTATCTACTATTTCTTGAAGGCTTTCTCTTAAGACCTTTTTAAACTTATCTTTTTGATCTACATTAGCTCCTTTAACTAATATCAAAAACAAAGGTTGCTTTATGCTATTCTCAAATCCTCCATCTACAGACTTTCCTATTCCAGCCTCCATTAAAGCCTTTTTAACTGGGGCTGCTGAATTATTTAAAATCATATCATATAAAATATCTAACGCTAATATTTCTTCTGGATTACTAAAGTTTCCAGCACTGTATCCAAGAGCAAGGTAAGTCTTATCCTTTTCATCTTCATCCTTAGATATTCCGTATACCCCTTCTTTTTCTATCAACTGGTCAAACCCTTTTTGTATAGGTATTTGCACATCTATATCTAATTTATTAAAACTACTAAGATAGTTATCGTTTATAAATTGCAATATTTTAACAACATCTACATCGCCATATAAAAACATATGACTATTAGATGGATGATAATATTTCCTATGAAAATCTAAAAAGTCTTCATAGGTTAATTCTGTTATATTATCTGGGTTTCCTCCAGAATCGTGTCCATAAGGAGTATCTTTGTAAAGGTTCCTAATCACCCCATCAAAAGCTAAAGAGTCTGGAGATGAATATGCACCTTTCATTTCGTTATAAACTACCCCATTGTATCTTAGTTCAGCCTTCTTTTCATCTAATACATAATGCCAACCTTCTTGCATAAAAGTATATTCATTTTCATATATAGATGGATAAAATACACCATCTAAATATACATCTAATAGGTTAATAAAGTCTTTTTCATTTCTACTAGCTAGAGGATATACAGTTCTATCTGGAAATGTCATAGCATTTAAAAATGTATTAAGTGAACTTTTTAGTAAGTCTACAAAAGGTTCTTTTGTTTTAAACTTCCTTGAACCTGCTAAAACTGAGTGTTCTATTATATGTGGCACACCAGTACTATCCTCTGGCGGAGTTTTAAACCCTATTGTAAAAACTTTATTATCATCATCATTTGAAATGTTTATTAGTTTAGCTCCTGTTTTTTCGTGATTAAATATCCTCCCTATAGAGTTTAATTCTTCTAACTTTCTTTCCTCTATAAGTTTAAATCCATGGTATATATCATTAATCTTAAACGTCAAGCAAATCTCTCCTTTCTATTTTAAGTACTATCTTAGGTTTTATTAATTCTCTCTAATTACTTTAATGCTATATTTTATACTATAACCTATTAATTAAGATAATCAAGAAATAAATAATATCTATTGTAATATTTAGGGAAGCTTATCAACTATAATCAAAGCTTCCCTATCTTCATACTATTTTAATTTTCATTTTTAAATACTAGATTTCCATCTTCCATATAGCCATAAACATCAGTACCTTTAGTTATGTTTCCTTTTAGTATTTCTTCACTTAACTTATCCTCAACAATTTTAGTTATTGCTCTTCTAAGTGGCCTTGCTCCATAAACTTTATCAAAACCTTTTTTAGCTAAGAACATTTTACTCTCCTCATCAAATTTCACGTTTATTTCTATTTGTCTTAATCTATCTGTTACTGAACGTAGCATTAGATCTACTATTTTTACCAAATCCTCTTCTTGTAAAGTTTGGAACACTATTATATCATCAATTCTATTTAAAAATTCTGGCCTGAATTCTCTTTTAAGTTCTTCTAATACATTTTCTTTCATCTTTTCATAATCACTATCTGTATCAGCTGCTATATTAAAGCCTACAGCCTTTTGTTTCTTTATAGTAGAGGCCCCAGCATTTGATGTCATTATAATTATAGTGTTTTTAAAGCTTACAGTTTTTCCTTTTCCATCAGTTAACCTTCCATCTTCTAATATTTGAAGTAATATATTAAAAACATCTGGGTGTGCCTTTTCAATCTCATCAAATAAAACCACGGAATAAGGATGTCTTCTAACTTTTTCTGTTAATTGTCCTCCTTCATCATATCCTACGTATCCTGGAGGAGATCCTATAAGCTTTGAAGTAGTATGCTTTTCCATATACTCCGACATATCTATTCTTATCATATTGTCTTGCTCTCCAAACATAGCTTCTGCTAATGCTTTTGAGAGTTCTGTTTTTCCTACTCCTGTAGGTCCAAGAAATATAAATGATCCTATAGGTCTATTTGGATCTTTAAGTCCTACCCTTGCACGTCTTACAGCCCTAGATACAGACTTCACTGCTTCTTCTTGTCCTATAACCCTATTATGAAGTATTTGTTCTAAATTAAGTAGTTTCTTTGACTCTTTTTCTGTAAGCTTTTCTACAGGAACATTCGTCCACCTTGAAACTATTGTTGCAATATCTTCTTCATCTACTCTTTGTGTTTCTGAGTTGTTTTCTGTATGCCACTGATGTTTCACTGTTTCCAATTTACCCTTATATTTCTTTTCTTTATCTCTTAATGCTGCTGCCTTCTCAAAGTCTTGAAGTCTTATTGCATCTTCTTTCTCTT
>CAYYWN010000276.1:0-3621 GCA_964474485.1 uncultured Clostridium sp.
TTTTATTTAATTCCTCAATTAATTCATAAAATTCTTCATTTATTTTACCTTCAGTATCTAAAAATGTTCCATCCATATCCGTTACTATAAGTTTAATCATGCTAACCTCCTCTAGAAATTCATTATATTAATTTTCTATAATATTATATTAATAATTTACACTATGTATATAAAACCAAAGTTTATTACCTTTATAAAATTTTAATTTATTAATTTATTCTTATATTAAAATTTAACCTTTGATAATCACATTAAAATTATAACACATTTTACCCTAAAATAAGAACTAATAACAGCTATTATCTAAGTACCTTCTCTAGTTTAAATTCTAACAAAAACTTATGTAAAAAAGCCTACCCTCTAAGAGTAGACTTTCATTTATCATATATTATTTATCCATTGATACCATGCAGCAAAATAATTTACTTATGAAACTTTAGCCCTTATATAAATAATAATTTATTTATATATATTATATAATCTTTTCTATATTAAACATATTATCAAGTAACTTAAAGTTTTGTGTAAAAGGCTTTGATAATACCCAGTAGCTTATTCCTCTTAGCCCGTACTTATTAACTAATTTTAATTTACTTTCTATACTTCGTGCATCTTCAAACCAAACTACATGAGCCCTCACATTTTTATCATAGTAATTAAAGAAAGGACTTTGACTCTTTTCATCATAATTAATATTAGCCTTATTTATCCTAGCTATTTCTATAGCCTCTTCATTGCCAATAGCCGTAGCAAACTCCGCACCTGGAGTATAAGGTAAAGTCCAATCATATCCATAGTTAGGTATACCCATCATTATCTTATTTGCTGGTATAACAGAAACTGCATATCTTATTACCTTTTCCACTTCATTTATAGGTGCTACTGCCATAGGCTCACCTCCAGACCATCCCCATTCATAGGTCATTATAATAACAAAATCTACTATTTCTCCATGGGATTTATAATCGTGCGCTCCATGCCAAGACCCTGTAGTTATATCAAAGGTCTTAGGTGCTAGAGCTGTAGCCACTAAATATTTAGGATGCAAAGCACTAACAACTTTTCTTAAAAAGTTGTTATATTTTTCTCTATTTACAGGTGATATTCTCTCAAAATCAATTATAACTCCATAATAAGATTTAGCCTTTAGTATATTAAGAATATTATCTATAAGCTTTTGCTGAAGACTTTCATCATTAAGTATTGTATCCACTAAAGATGTATCGAAATTATCACCTGATATATTAGTTATTGACATCATAGGTGCTACACGGTTTTTTAAGGCTATTTCAATTATAGTTTCATCATTTATAGGCTTTAATGTACCATCAACATTTACATGATAACTAAAAGGTGAAACATAAGTTAAATAATTAATAGATTCATTCAAAACCCTTGTTTCCCTATCCGCATTAGTTGGTTGTATGTATCCATTAACTTGGATACTTCCATAAAGTTTTGACATTTCTGGTATCCTAAGAACCTCACCTGGATATAAATTAATAGTTTTTAGATTATTTAATTCTATTATGCTTTCTATAGAAACACCAAATCTTCTTCCAATAGACCAGAGACTATCTCCTGGCATCACTCTATATTGAATTTCCTTTGAAGGGATTAATAAACTTTGTCCTATGACTAAGTTTTCTTGTATGTTTAGACCATTATACTTTGCTATACTATCTACATCTGATTTAAATCTATTTGCTATAGACCATAATGAGTCTCCAGGCATTACTACATAAATTTTCAATAACACACACTTCCTATAAATACTTCAATAATCAATATATTCCACCTTAAGCTTATTTGACTCTTTTTATAATAAAAATACCGCACCAGATTTCTCTAATGCGGTATTTTATATATTAAGGTATGTTAGAAGCTTTTTAATAATTTACTAGGGATCTTTCTTTATAGGCTTTAATATGTTGCTCTTCTAAATATCTGCACAATTCCTGAAATTCGCTAAGCCACTTTATTTTCTGAAGTTCCCGTAAATCTAAAATTATTCCAGTACTTTTTTGTTTTATATATTCCATATTCTCTATGTCAGTTTCTATAAATCCCATTTTACAATTATATTCACAGGCACAAAACTTATCCCAGTTATTTTCAAAATACTTTGTTTTTGCAAAACACAACCTATAAATATGAAATATCATACCTAAAGGAGAACTCTTTTTTGCAAATTTATGACTAAAGTACTCCTGTGTTGGATACTTTTCTTGTATCCTTTCCCAGTATAGCCTTTCGTTACAGTGCAAATCATACTTGTCTAAAATCTTGCATCGTTGTTCACCTAATTCTTCCCTCATTAACTTTTCTTTAAGTTTAGGATCTAATCTCTTTAGACTATCATTATTCAATAAAATTACCTCCTAAGCTAGTATTGTAAGAGTAATGATATTGCATAAAATACTTTTCTATCTAGTCAAGTTATAATCTTACTTAAGCATCTTCTAAAAATCAGAAGTTTATAAGATATCCTATTAACATCTTATACCTTTATCTTATAAGCTATCTCATCTCTTTATAATATTAATCCTTTAATTCCAATATTACCAATACAAAATACTTATACTTAACCTATTATGTATAATATTTATCAATACCTGTGTATATAGACTCTTACAGTTCTATATTAGGTATTTTAATGTTTCGCTAGCTTATGATGTACAAAGACTAAATCCCACAAAAAAACCTATTAAGAATTTCTTCTTAATAGGTTAAATTTTCTTACTAGCTTATCTTCTAAAGCCTCTATCGTTGTTTTGACGCTTTCTAGCTTTTCTACAATCTGGGCATCTTTGAGGTTCATTTTCGAAACCCTTCTCTTTGTAGAATTCTTGTTCACCTTCAGTAAATACAAATTCTTTTTCACAGTCTTTGCAAACTAAGTTCTTATCTGCCATTTTACATTCCTCCTTTTTATAAATATCTAAGATTTAAAACAATGAGCATATCTACCTTACAAAAAGGAGAAATACTGTTCAACTGATTAAATCCCCGCCTAATAATTACCTATTATGTAATTATATTATCATAATAGTAAAAATTCTTCAACAGTATTTTTAAATAATTTTTCAATTAAATAATACACCTTATAGATTACTTATTTAACCTTTATATTTTAATTAATTTTATATTATTTTCTTTATTTCTTAAACAAATCTCCAAGGGCTGCAAAGGGATTATTTATAGGCTCATTTGCTTCCTTTTTCATTTTTTTCATTATATTTGATACATCTTTTTTATTTACTCTATCATTATTATCAAATCTTTTATTAAATGCTGATGCTTTTTCTCTAAAGTTACAGTTTTTATTTGCACATATATAAATTTGGCCATCCCCTTGACCTCTTAGTTCTAATTTTTTCTTACAGTCAGGGCATCTTGCATTAGTAATCTTGCTTACATTTTCTCTATGTCCGCAGGCTCTGTCTTGACACACATTCATTACTCCATACTTACCTTTTACTTCAAGCATATACTTACCACATTCAGAACACTTTTTCCCTGTAAGATTATCATGCTTAAATTTATCACTACTTCCCTTAACATCTAAAACTAACTCTGTGGCATATTTCCTCATATTATCTATAAATACCTTTGGATCCT
>CAYYWN010000277.1:0-3607 GCA_964474485.1 uncultured Clostridium sp.
TTGTAAGGGCTATATTAGGAGATGAACCACAAGTAGAAGAGCATATAATAGAAGAAAATCCTATTCAATATGGAACTATAAAAGTAAATTCTGTATTAAATGTAAGAGATGGAGCTTCAACAAATTCATCTATAATAGGACAACTAGTTAATGGGGAAAAAGTTAAAATAGATAAAAGATATAGTACAGATATTTTCTATAGTATTTATTATGGAAATAATGGAGGGTTTGTTCATAAGGATTATGTAAGATTAGATTAATAAAAAGCCTAGAGATTTTTCTCTAGGCTTTATTTTTTTGCATAAAACATTTTTATAACAGTTTCTTCAATATTTGGAGTATTAGGGATAGTATTGATGATTATTTTTTATGCTCAAATAATTTTTCTGGAGAAATATTTAATTCTTTTGCAATTTTAAATAGCATAGATAATTTAATATCATATCTATTATTTTCTAGCTGGGAGAGATAATTTTGACTTATTCCAATTTTACAAGCTAACTCTTTTTGGGTTAATCCACTCTTTACTCTATACTCTTTTATCTTTAGTTTATACATATTTTATTCACCGAAATAAGTATAAACTACTGGAAACACGTAAAGAAGCACTCTACCGAAAAGTAGGTTGCTTTGTCTTTTCTTGTCTTTTCTTGTCTTTTCTTGTCGAAAGTATCGGGGCACTCGATATCATTTGGGTGTACAATAACCTTGTGGAAAAGATTACATATAAAGTTAAATTCACAATACAAATAATAAATAATTCAGGAGGTAATTAGGATGACAGAAAATGAAATCATGTTTTATAAATTATTATCAAAACTAAAAAAAGAAAAGGCTACTAAAAATGAAAAGGATATATTGAAAAAAAGTAAATAAAAACACTATTGATTAAAATGAGCCTGTTTATTTCTAACTGATTAATGTGCTATAATACAATGTGAATTTAATAAAAGATATCGCGGATTGATAGGGGGAAAATAGACTATGAATAAAAATATAGTTAAAAATAAATCTAACAAAGAACTCTTCTTTATTTCTACATATGGATGTCAAATGAATGAGGAAGATTCAGAGAAACTTTCTGGAATGCTAAAAACTATGGGTTATGAAAAAACCCAAAATAAATTAGAAGCATCCATTATTATATTTAATACTTGTTGTGTAAGAGAAAATGCAGAACTTAAGGTTTATGGTAATATAGGTGCATTAAAAAATGTAAAGAAAGAAAATCCTGATTTGATTATTGCTGTTTGTGGTTGCATGATGCAACAAAAGGGTATGGCTGATATGATTCTTAAAAAACATCCCTTTGTTGATATAATCTTTGGAACACACAATGCTCATAAATTCCCTGAGTATCTAAATAGGGTTAGACAAGATAAGGTACAAATAAAAGAAATAGTAGATAAGGAAACTAAAATTATAGAAGGTGTACCTATAGATAGAGATAGTGACACAAAAGCTTTTGTAACCATAATGTATGGCTGTAATAACTTTTGTACTTACTGTGTAGTACCTTATGTTAGGGGAAGAGAAAGAAGTAGAAAGCCTGAAGATATAGAAAATGAAATAAAAGATCTAATTTCAAAGGGTTATAAAGAGATTACACTTTTAGGTCAAAATGTGAATTCTTATGGAAAGGGATTAGATGAGAGCATTACATTTGCTGCTCTTTTAAGAAGGATCAATGAAATAGAAGGAATTAAAAGAATAAGATTTATGACATCTCATCCTAAGGATCTATCAGATGAGGTAATCTATGCAATTAGAGATTGTAATAAGATATGCGAACAAATACATCTACCTGTTCAAAGTGGATCTAGTGATATTTTAAAGAAGATGAACAGACATTATGATAGAGAAGATTATTTAAATATAATAAAAAAGGTAAAAAAAGAAATTCCAGGCATAGCTATAAGCACGGATATAATTGTAGGATTCCCAGGAGAAACTGAAAAGGACTTTGAAGATACTTCAAGTCTTATAGAAGAAGTAGAATTTGATTCTGCTTATACTTTCATTTACTCAAGAAGAAAGTATACACCAGCAGATATGATGGAAGATCAAATAACTAATGAAGATAAGCATATAAGATTTAATAACCTAATGAAGATTGTTAATAAAGTCGCTATAAATAAAAATAAGAGCTATGAAGGCGCAGTTTTAGAAGTTCTTGTAGATGGTCTTAGTAAAAATGACGATACTAAGCTTTGTGGAAGAACGCGTACAGGTAAAGTAGTTAATTTCAAAGGAAGTACAAAGGACATAGGAGAATTGATTAATGTTAAAATAACTAATGCTTTATCTTTTTCTCTTAATGGAGAGAAAATTTAAAAAGTCTTAAATACTTATGTTAAGACCTTTTAAAATCAATACTAAGGAGGAAATAATATGGCAATGACTCCTATGATGCAACAATATTTCGATATAAAAGAAAATTATAAAGATTGTATATTGTTTTTTAGATTAGGTGACTTTTATGAAATGTTTTTTGAAGATGCAAAATTAGCCTCAAGAGAACTAGAATTAGTTCTAACTGGAAGGGATTGTGGGTTAGAAGAAAAGGCTCCTATGTGTGGCATACCCTATCACGCATCAAAGGCTTATATAGGTAGGCTAATAGTTAAAGGCTATAAGGTGGCTATTTGTGAGCAAATAGAAGATCCATCGGAAGCTAAAGGTATAGTTAAAAGGGATGTGGTAAAAGTTATTACCCCTGGAACTTTTAATGATAGTAGTTTTATTGATGAGAATAAAAATAATTATATAATGAGTATTTATGGAGATGATAAAAAGATATCACTAAGTATATCAGATATTTCAACTGGAGAATTTTTTAGTACAGTATTTAGCTTGAATTATGATTTAGTTATAGATGAACTTTCTAAATTTCAACCTAAAGAAATAATTATATGTGAAGATATTGAAGAAAGCCTTAATGTTAAAACAAATATTTTTAATAATATTGTTATAACTAAGAAATCTATAAATTATTTTACTGATAATTCTCATGATAATATCAAACTTCAATTTCCAAATAATAAAACTTCCTTATCAGAGGAAATAATTTTCTCTGCTAGCGGATTATTAAATTACATTATGGATACGCAAAAACAGTCCTTATCTAATATAACTTCTCTAGATGTTTATGATGTTTACGAATCTATGGCTATAGATGTGAATTCTAGAAGAAACTTAGAACTTACAGAAAACATAATGGATAAAAGTAAAAAGGGATCTTTACTTGGCATATTGGATAATACTAATACATCTATGGGTAGCAGAATGCTTAGAAGGTGGATAGAACAACCTCTTATAAGTAAAGGTCTTATAAATTATAGATTAGATGGGGTAGAGGAGTTCTACAATGACCTTAGCCTTTTAGATGATATTAAGCATTCGCTAAAAGATATTTATGATATAGAAAGAATTATAGGAAAGATTTCTAATAAGAATGTAAATGCTAAGGAATTACTTTCCTTAAAAGCTTCATTAAAAAAGCTTCCAGATATAAAAAGAATATTAAGAGATTCTAAATCTCATATATTAAAAGATATGAGTAATAATATAGATGAATTAAAAGATATCTATAGGCTTATAGATGACT
>CAYYWN010000278.1:0-3602 GCA_964474485.1 uncultured Clostridium sp.
CAAATGTAAAGGTTTTAAAATGCACAAATATAATTTGATTATAAAAATATAGTATGAATACATGTTTTTCCACACTTATATAAAGTTAATTTAGGGCAAAATATTATTAATACATAAAAGTTGATAAATTTTATCAGCATATTATAATAACATTAAGTATATAAGTTCCAATTCTTGTTATAATAAATATTTATATAGGTAATATATAAATAAAGTTAGGATATTTAGTGAGTATATTTTATGGAATATAAATGTCTTTAGTAAGAGTAAAGTAATAAGAATATTTATAGAATGTGATATAGCTAAGTTATAGATGTGTTAAGTCACTTTTTAAAGTAAAGTTAAAATTAGTTTAATTAAACCTTTTTGATTTAAATTATTTTAAAGCTTATAAGAATATAGAATTAATAAATCACTTGGCATGAATATTGCTATATATTTTGTTAGGATAGAATTATAACAGAGATTAAGAATATGAAAGTTTTTTTAGATAAAGATAATACTATTATTTAGATAATTTATACAAATGAAAGGTAGGTGAAAATCCTGACTTTAGTTATTTTAGTCAGGAGAAAGTATGAAAAAAGGTATAGCTGCTTCAAGGGGATACGCTATTGGATATGTATCAATAAAAGAAAATGAAGAGATAATAATAACTAATGATAAGGTGAAAGATACTAAACGTGAAATAGAAAGATTGGTAAAAGCTTTAGATTTGTCTAGAATTCAAATAGAAGAAGTTAAACAGAAAGCTTTTGAAAATATGGGAGAAGAAAAGGCAGCCGTTTTTGAAAGTCACATTATGCTTTTAGAAGACCCTGAATTTGTAGGAACTATTAAATCAGAAATAGAAGGTAATAAAACTAATGCAGAAAAAGCTGTAAAGATAGTATCAGACTCATTTTTAAGTATATTTGAAGCTATGGAAGATGAATATATGAGAGAAAGAGCTGCAGATATAAGGGATGTTTCTAATAGAATAATATTGAATCTTTTAGGAAAAGTTAAAGGAATAGAAATTGAAGAGAAAAATACAATATTAGTTGCAGATGATTTAACACCTTCTGATACAGCACAATTAGATAGAGAGAAAGTAATTGCATTTTTAACTAATGTTGGAGGAAGAACTTCACATAGTGCTATAATGGCCAGGACTCTTGAAATTCCAGCAGTGGTTGGAATGAAGGATATAACGTCCTTAGTTAAAAATAAAGACCTTGTAATAGTAGATGGTATTGAAGGAAATGTAATAATAAATCCAGATGAGGAAACTATTAAAATATATGAACAGAAGGCTAAAGGTTACAATAAAGAAGTAGAAGAATTAAAAGCTCTTATAGAAGTGAAGGCTTCTACAAAGTCTGGCAAAAGAATAGATGTAGCAGGAAACATAGGACAGCCAGAAGATGTAAATAAGGTTATAGAAAACGGAGCTGATGGAGTTGGACTCTTTAGAACAGAATTTTTATATATGGATAGAGATAAACTTCCAACAGAAGAGGAACAATTTAAGTCTTATAAATATGTTCTAGAAAAAATGGGAGATAGACCTGTAGTTATAAGGACTTTAGACATTGGAGGAGATAAAAAGTTATCATATCTTCCATTGCCAGAAGAAATGAATCCTTTCTTAGGATATAGAGCTATAAGATTATGTCTTGATAGAGTGGATATATTTAAAGTACAGCTAAGAGCTTTACTTAGAGCTTCTACATTTGGAAATTTAAAGGTAATGTTCCCTATGATATCTTCTTTAAATGAATTTTTAAAGGCCAAAGATATAGTAGAAGAATGTAAGAAAGAATTAAAATCAGAGAAGTTAGAATATAGTGATAGCATAGAGTGGGGGATTATGGTGGAGATACCAGCAGCAGCAGTATGTGCAAAAGAACTTGCAAAACATGTTGATTTCTTCTCTATAGGTACAAATGACCTTATACAATATACTTTAGCAGCGGATAGAATGAGTGAAAAAGTATCCTATCTTTATGATCCAATGCATCCAGCAGTATTAAGTCTAATAAAGATGACTATAGAAGGAGCACACAGTGAAGGTAAGTGGTGCGGAATGTGTGGAGAAATGGCAGGAGACATAGAAGCTATACCTACATTAATAAAATATGGGCTAGACGAATTTTCTATGAGTGCATCTTCAATATTAGGAGCTAAACAAATAATATTAAAGCAAGAATAAGAAAAAAATTAAGATGTAATGCAAGCTTTTAAATACTTTATTGTACTAGGATAATATTAGTTTAAGCTATATCTAAGTACTAAGTAAAATTCATATGTCTTTTTCAAAAATCACAGGATTAACCTGTGATTTTTTGATATAATTAAAATTAGATGTAACTACACCTTAAAAGTTTACGTATATATTATGAATAGGAATAGATGCATCCATTATTACATGGATTAGGAGCGTGTTATTTTTGGATGAGGACTTAAAACTTATAAAAGAAATTTTAGTAGGTAATATTGATAGCTTCAATATAATGGTGAATAAATACCAATCAAACATAATAAAATTTGTATATGGAATGATAAAAGATAAAGAAGCAGCAGAAGATATAACCCAAGAAGTGTTTATAACAATTTATAATAAATTATATATGTATAATCCTCAATATAAATTTTCTAATTGGATTTTACAAATAGCCAGGAATAAGTGCATAGACTATATAAGGAAATATAAAAGAGTTTATGAAGCTAATATTGAAGAAATTATAAACGTTTCTTCAAAAGAGCCTTCACCAGAGGAAATACTAGAATTTAAGGAATTAAAAGTTGTTGTTGAAAGATTTATTAATGGACTCGGAGACATAGATAGACAAATAGTAATTCTAAGATATACTGAAGACTTAACTTTTTTAGATATTTCCGAAATTATGACTATGAGTGAATCAGCAGTAAAAAGGAGATACTATAAATCTAGAGACAAATTTAAAGCCTTTTTTATTGATAAAAGAGAGAACATAAAAGGGGTGTAGTGTTTATATGAATTGTGATATTTTCAGAAAAAAGATTTATGATTATATGGAAGAAAATTTACAAAGTGACATGAAAATTTCTATGAAAGAACATATAAATAAATGCCCTAACTGTAGGGAGATCTATGAAAAAGAAAGCGAAATAGAAAAGATATTAAAACATTCATTAGAAGTAAATGCGACTATGTTTACTAACCTTAGAGGAGACATAGTTGCATCCATAGATAAAAATAGATATTCTAAAAGTCTTCCTAAAAAAATGAAATTTCATTTTTTTAGGAACAATAAAAGATATATGACTGTAGCTGCTTTTACTTTTGTGTTTTTAATTTCTGCATTTTATGTAAATAAGGTTATATTTAATAAAGATGAAAGCCTGAAAATGGCAATAATAAATCCTAAAAAAGACTTGCAGGTGGATTCAAAATTAAAAAATGAAAACTTAGATAATAAAAGTATGGATATAAATGAGGGAGAAAAGATAAATGCCTCTCACGATAGATCTTCCGTGATATTAGAGATAGATAAAGAAGAATATAAGGCTATATCTAAAAGGTTATCGGATGAAACTTATGATAAAAGTTAAAGTTTACCTTTATTTACAAAGGAAAA